>NZ_DATFMA010000111.1:0-28328 GCF_035267225.1 Ornithinimicrobium sp. | reverse complement strand
CGCCCCTTCCGCGCGCAGGGCCGGGCCCTCGGCGGCCCGCAGCACCGCTCATTCAGTGGAACGAACCGCCCGACTGCTGTAGTCGACCATCGCGTCGTCATAGGCGGCGATGAAGCGCTCGCAAGACTCCGCATAGAAGGCATACGGATCCTGCGCCGTGGCGTAGGGACCGGCACCGGCGATCAGAAGCCGCCGCTCGCGTGACAGGCTGCGTCGCAGCCTGTCCAAGGCGACCGCCGCGTCGGTGGTGCGGCGGAAGATGCGCTCCAGGCCGGCCGCGACGACGATGACGAAGCCGAGGACTGGGCTCACCCACTCCCAACCGTCGTCGACCAGGACCTCACTCAGGGGGATGGCGGCACCCGCGACGAGCACCACCAGCCACACCAACTGGATGCCGCCCGCGCGAAGAACCGCGGCCGTGTCGGCAACCCCTCGCCTCCGTCTCATTCGCCGCTCGTAGGCGCGGTGCTGTCTCGGCTCGCTGCGAGGATCCGGCCGCACCGGGCGGTCGGTCTGCCGGGCTGAGGTGGTCATCGTTACTCCCGCCCTCGAGGGTGGTCACGGACTTCGACGCGACCGTTCACACCTACTTTCCTCCTCCCCCTCGTCCAGGACCATGGTTGAGGACTCGTCAACTGGAGCAGGCCGGTCCCCGGACACGGAACGTAGGGCACTGGAGGATCGGGGCAGGACCCCGGTCCTCCTGGCCGAGCGGACCCGCCGGGGCAGCGGGCTTCATGCCTCGCTCGGCGTCGAACTCGGGTACGACCGCAGCGGGACTCCACCGAGAGTGGACGCGGCAGCGTGACGTCGGGTGTCCGGAGGGGGACTTGAACCCCCACGCCCATTGAAGGGCACTAGCACCTCAAGCTAGCGCGTCTGCCATTCCGCCACCCGGACGAGGGTGTCCCGACAGCGCACAGCCGCGGGCAACGACCAGAAAGATTAGCACGCAGGCACCCCTCAGCCGCGCCAGTCGGGCGGCTCGGCGGGCGCGAGCTCGGGGTCGTCGACATCGAAGGTGCGGATGCGACCGGGCGGCGTGCGGGGACCCTCGAACCGGACGGTGACGATGCCGGCACCGCTGCCCCACACCCACCCCCGTCCGTGCCGCTCGTGCCGTACGTCGGCGCCGGTCGCCCAGGATGGGGCCGGTGTGACGGGGGAACCTGAGCCCGCTGCACCGTCGGCGACCTTCTCGTCGGTCTCGGGCGAGGAGCCGGCGTCGGGGTGGTCGACCACGGTCGTGGTCGGGCGGGTCGGCACGGTGAGTGTCGCTTCGAGCTCGAGCTCGCCCTGAGCGTGGCTGGTCAGACCGCTGACGCCCACCCCCAGCAGGCGCAGACCGTCCGCCGTCTCGATGGTGGCCAGCAGGCGCGTTGCCTCCCGGGAGATCACTACCGGGTCGCCGGTGGCGAAGGGCAGAGACCCGGAACGGGTGACGGTCCGGAAGTCGTGCCAGCGAGCCTTGACCGTGATCGTGCGGGCGAAGCCGTGGGACTCCTCCAGCCGTCGCGCCACCTGCCCCGACAGGCGCTCGACCTCGGTGGCCAGGGTGGCGGGGTCGGCCACATCGGTGGGGAAGGTCTCCTCGGCGGAGATGCTCTTGCTGGAGCGGTGCGTCGTGACTTCCCGAGGGTCCTGCGCACGGGCCAGCGCGTGCAGCGAGGCGCCGTGGGCTTCACCGAAGATGGAGACCAGGTCCGCGAGCTGCACCCGCGCGAGGTCGGCGACCGTCTCCACGCCGAAGCCGCGCAGCCGACGTTCGGTGGCAGGCCCGACACCGGAGATCACGCGGACCGACATCGGGGCCAGCACCTCGCGCTCTCTGCCCGGTGGCACCACATGGACCCCTGCGGGCTTGGCCATCTCACTGGCGATCTTGGCCAGCATCTTGCTCCGCGCCAGGCCGACGGAGGCGCTGAGTCCACCCGTCGCTGCGACAATTTCGTGTCGCAGGTGGGCACCCACCTCCTCGGCGGAGAGCCGCGTGAGGAGGCCGTCCGGCCCCGCCGCGGCCAGGTCCAGGAACGCCTCGTCGACCGACACCTGCTCCACCACGGGCGTGGTCGACCGCAGCACCTCCATGACCACCTCGGAGGAGATCCGGTACGCGGCATGCCGCCCCGCCAGGAAGGCCGTTCCTGCAGGACAGCGCCTTCGCGCCTCCTGGGTCGGCATGGCCGAGCGTGCTCCGTACCGTCGCGCCTCGTAGGAAGCCGTCGAGACGACCCCGCGCGAGCCGGTGCCACCGACCACGACGGGCTTACCACGTAAGGATGGCTTGTCACGCTGCTCCACCGCCGCGAAGAACGCGTCCAGGTCGACGTGCACGATGCTGGCGTCGTGCCTGGTCGTCGGCATACACTCACCCTCACACAGCAGGCGCCGCCGCCCGAAGCGAGCGCCGCACCCGTGGTCCAGAAGGTCGCCACACGTCGTGGGTTTTGCATGCCCAGGAGGTGATGGCCTTGATAGTGGACTGCGTACAGCCACACACCGTGACCGGTGGAGTGCTGCCCAGCGAGCCCCTGTGCTCGTGCGTGGAGTCGTTGGTGGTGGACCATCTCGACCTGGCCGACACCCTCGCCGGCCGGTACGCCGGCGGTGGAGAGGCCGAGGAAGACCTGCTGCAGGTGGCCCGGCTGGGTCTGGTTCTCGCCGCACGCCGGTACGACCCCGAACTCGGGGTGCCGTTCGCGGGCTTCGCGGTGCCGACCATCCGCGGCGAGCTGAGGCGGCACCTTCGAGACCACACGTGGGGGGTACGGCCGCCGCGCCGCCTGCAGGAGCTGCGCCCGCAGATCGCGCAGACGGCGGAACGGTTGACCCAGACCTGGTCGCGCACACCGACCGCCTCGGAGCTCGCCGACGAGATGGGGCTACCGCTGTCCCTGGTGACGGAGACCATGGCTCTGGGCTCGGCCTACCGCCCCGACAGCCTGGACGCCGCGCGGATGAGCGCCGGCGAACCCGCTGAGGTGCTCGAGGCACCCTCGTCGCGGCTCGACGAGGTCGAGGGGCGGATCAGCCTCGAACCCTCGCTGGCAGCGCTGCCGGAGCCGAACCGCCGACTGCTGCGGCTGCGCTACACCGAGGAGCTGTCGCAACGGCGGATCGCCGCGGCGGTCGGGGTCTCGCAGATGCAGGTCTCACGGTTGCTGCGCAGGTCGTTAGACCTGATGCGCCAAGGGCTGGTCTCGGCGAGTCAGAACTGAGCGGAACGGCTGCGCAGGGCCCACAGCAGGACGGCGCCGGCCGCGGCGACGTTGAGGGAGTCCACCCCGCCGGCCATCGGGATGGCCACGCTCAGGTCGGCGGCTGCCTGGGTGCGGTCGCTCAGTCCGTCGCCCTCCGTGCCCAGCACCAGCGCGAGCCTCGGTGGTGGGCGGCTCGCCAGGGAGGTCAGCGTCATGGCGTCCGGGGCGAGAGTGCAGGCGGCCACCACGAAGCCGTGCCCGCGCAGTAGTTCCACATCCTGGGGCCAGTGCGACAGGCGGGTCCACGGCACCTGGAACACGGTGCCCATCGAGACCCGGATCGACCGCCGGTAGAGCGGGTCCGCACAGCGTGGAGTCACCATGACGGCATCCGCCCCCAGCGCTGCTGCCGACCGGAACAGCGCGCCCACGTTGGTGTGGTCGACGATGTCCTCGAGCACGAGCACCCGGTGAGCACCGCCGAGCAGGTCCACGGCGGCCGGGAGCACGGGGCGGTGCATCGAGGCCAGGGCACCCCGGTGCAGGTGGAAGCCGGTCATCTGCTGGATCACCTCGGCAGCCGCGACATAGACGGGGACCCCGTCGTTGGCGCAGGCCGCGACGAGCTCCGCCAGGTCATCCAGCCAGCGTGGCGCCAGGAGGAGTGAGCGCATCCGGTGCCCGGCGCCGACGGCTCGGGCGATCACCTTGGCCGACTCGGCGATGTACAGTCCCGCACGCGGTTCCAGGGTGCGGCGGAGCGCGACGTCGGTCAGGCCGAAGTAGTCGCGCACCCGCGTGTCGGCGGCGTCGTGGATCGCCGTGACGCCGCGCGGAAGGCGGTTCAGGTCAACGGCACTCATGTGAGAAGCACCGCGATCGCGACCAGACCGATCACGATGATGACCCCGCGAAGCAACCACGATGGCATGGAGCGCCCGACGCGCGCACCGAGCACTCCCCCGGCGGTCGAACCGGCGGCGATGAGCAGGGCCACGAGCCAGTCGATCTGCTCGGGCTGCACGACCAGGAACACCAGGGCTGCCACGAGGTTCACCACCAGGGCCAGCACGTTCTTGACCGCGTTGATCTGCTGCAGCCCCAGCGGGAGCAGTGCGCCCATCAAACCGACCAGGAGCACCCCCTGCGCGGCGCCGAAGTACCCGCCGTAGACCCCGCCCAGGAGCACCCCCACCAGGAGTGCCACGCCGCGCGGGCCTCCCCATCCGGCCGGCGAGGGACCGGATCCGCCCTCGCCCCGCCGGGACGCTGCCCACCGGTTGAGCCGTGGCCCGAGCACGACCAGCACGAGCGCCACGCCGATGAGCACCGGCACGATGGCCTCGAACGCGGACTCGGGCAGGACCAGCAGCAACAGGGCCCCGAGCACCCCGCCGGTCAGCGACGCGGGCACGAGCGCGAGCACCGTCGAGCGCAGTCCGCTCAGCTCCCGCCGGTAGCCCCAGGCACCGCTGATTCCGCCCGCCACCAGACCCAGGGAGTTGGAGACGTTGGCCGAGACCGGGGCGTACCCGAAGAACAGCAGAGTGGGGAAGGTCACCAGCGTCCCGGAGCCGACCACGGTGTTGATGGTGCCCGCCGCCAAGCCCGCGACCGCGATGAGCACGGCCTCCAGCGGCGTCACGCGTGGGCGGGGCGGTCCGGCTCCGCGCCTGCGAGCGCGTCAGCGGGTGGCTGCGCCGCGCGGGCGGCCCACCGGTCGCCGTGCCGGTCCACCTCCAAGGGCAGGCCGAAGGTGCGGGACAGGTTCTCCGCGGTGAGAGTGCTCTCGATCGGCCCCGCCGCCACCACCTGGCCGTCCCGGAGCATGAGCACGTCGGTGAACCCCGGCGGGATCTCCTCCACGTGGTGGGTGATGAGCACCAGGGCCGGGGCGTCCACATCCTCGGCGAGCAGCTGCAGTCGTGCGACCAGGTCCTCCCGTCCGCGCAGGTCGAGACCGGCTGCGGGCTCGTCGAGCAGCATGAGCTCGGGATCGGTCATCAAGGCGCGGGCGATCTGCACTCGCTTGCGCTCCCCCTCGCTGAGCGTGCCGTACTGCCGATCGGCCAGGCGGGCGACGCCGAGCGCCGCCAGCAGGTCGTGAGCACGGCGCTCGTCGACGGCGTCGTACTCTTCGGCGAAGCGGCCCACCACCGACCAGGAGGCCGTCAGGACCACGTCCAGCACCCGTTCGTTCGCGGGGAGGCGTTCGGCGATCGCCGCGCTGGACACGCCGATGCGCGGTCGCAGCTCGAAGACGTCCACGGCGCCCAGCACCTCACCCAGCACCCCGGCGACGCCGTGCGTGGGGTGCATCCGCGCTGCCGCGACCTGGAGCAGGGTCGTCTTGCCGGCGCCGTTGGGGCCGATCACGACCCACCGCTCACCTTCCTCGACCGACCAGGTGATGTCGTGCAGGAGGGCGTTTCCACTGCGGATGACGCCGACCCCGGCAAATTCCACGACATCACTCATAGGGCGCAAGCGTAGTGTCCGCGCCGTCCTACCATCACCAGATGCCGGTGCTGCCTGCGAGTGTGCGTGTCGCCTTGTGGGCCTCGGCCGCCTTCAACGGGTGGGCGGACCTGAGCGAGGTCGGCAGGCAGGCGCTCCCAGACATCGACGAGGTCGTCGGCCTGGGGCCGGCGCTGGCCTCCTGGCGGGACCTGGGCGAGAAGGTGGTGCTGGTGGCCCTGCCCCGGCCCGGGCACAGCCACGGGATGCCGGCAGGCACCCCCGAGATGCTCGCCGCCGCCCATGCCGCCGAGGAGGCGGTCTTCGTGCCTGGCCTCGGCGGAGCGTTGGTCCCCCGGGTCAGCCCGTTCGGTCCGGAGGGCGACCAGGGATGGCTGGTGGACTGGCAGTCCTACGCCTGCGACCCGGTCCCCGCTCACGTCGTGCAGGCGATGAGCATCTCCGAGGCCGAGCTGCGCCTGCGCACCACGCTGGCCGAGCTGACCGAGCGGCTGACCGCCACACCGGGCAGCCCCATGGCTGGAGCCGCCGCGGAGATCGGCGCCCGGCGTGGGCTCCACCAGTCGTGGGGCTTGCCGCCGGGGCTCCCACGGAGGTGCGCCAAGGTGGTCGAGCTGTCGGGCTCGGTGCTGCACTTGGGCGACATCGGCCTGGCCGACGACATGCAGAGCGTTGACTCGGCCGCCACGACCGCTCGCGAGGTCCTGCTGCGCCAGCTCCGGCGTGAGGCCGCCGAAGCGCTGAGCACAGCGACCAACGTCGCCGCCCTGTCCTACGCCGGCTGGGCGTGAGCTACCCCAGCAATGAGGCGTAGAGCCGAGCCGTCCGCTCGGCGATGGTGTCCCAGGAGAACTGGTCGATGGCTCGCCGCCGCCCCGCCTCGCCCATGGACAACGTGCGGTCGCGGTCGCTGAGCGCGTCGTTGAGAGCGGCGGCGAAGTCGGAGACGTACTGGTCCTCGTCGACCGGGGTGCCCGTCCCGTCGTCCTTCTGCTCGATCGGCACCAGCCAACCGGTCTCCCCGTGGACGACGACCTCGGGGATCCCACCGGTCTCGGTCGCCACCACGGCGGCGCCGCACGCCATCGCCTCGAGGTTCACGATGCCCAGGGGCTCGTACACCGACGGGCACATGAAGACCCAGGCGTGGGACAGCACGGCGACGACCTTCTCGCGCGGCAGCATCTCGCCGATCCAGATGGTGGCGCCGGAGCGCTCACCGCGCAGCTCGTCGACCAGCGCCTCGACCTCCTTGCCGATCTCCTCGGTGTCCGGCTGCCCCGCGAGCAGGACGATCTGGGTCTCCTCGGGGATGTGGCGTAGCGCCTTCAACAGCAGCGGCAGCCCCTTCTGCCGGGTGATCCGGCCGAGGAAGACCACGCTGGGCACGTCGGGGTCGATGTCGTAGTCGGCCAGCACCTTCTTGGCGGCGTCGCTGTGGTCCGGCTGCCACAGCTCGGCGTCGATGCCGTTGTGGATCACCTTGACCTTGTCCGGGTCGAGGTCGGGATAGCTCTTCAGGACGTCACGGCGCATTCCCTCCGAGACGGCGATGACCGCAGTGGCGTGCTCGTAGGCGGTGCGCTCCACGTAGCAGGACAGGCGGTAGCCACCGCCGAGCTGTTCGGCCTTCCAGGGACGCATCGGCTCCAGCGAGTGGGCGGAGACCAGATGCGGCATCCCTCCGATGAGGGACGCGAGGTGGCCGGCGTAGTTGGCGTACCAGGTGTGGCTGTGCACGAGGTCGGGCTCTGCGGCGATGACGTCGGCCGCGATGGTCAGGTCGACCCCGAGGGTGCGTAGTGCCGAGTTGGCGTCCGCCAGCTGCTCCAGCGGTGTGTAGCCGTACGTCCCCTCCTCCTCGCGAGGCTCGTCGAAGGCCCGCACGGTGACGTCGAGGTCGGACCGAGCGCGCAGGGCACGAGTCAGCTCCTCGACGTGGACACCGGCGCCCCCGTAGACGTTGGGTGGGTACTCACGGCTCAGGATCTCTAGGCGCACGCCTCCACGCTATCGGCTTCCACGATCACGGGACCACCCCTGGAAGACACCCGCCACCTCCCCTAGGTTTGTCCCATGGCGACGATGTCGAAACACAGGCCCAGGGTTCTCGCGATCGTGTTGGCCGGAGGTGAAGGCAAGCGCCTCATGCCGCTCACCGCGGACCGTGCCAAGCCAGCCGTCCCGTTCGGGGGGATCTACCGCCTGATCGACTTCGCCCTGTCCAACATCGTCAACTCCGGGTATCTGCGGATCGTCGTGCTGACGCAGTACAAGTCCCACAGCCTGGACGCTCACATCACGAAGACGTGGCGCATGTCGACCCTGCTCGGCAACTACGTCGCCCCGGTTCCGGCGCAGCAGCGGCTCGGCAAGCACTGGTTCGCCGGCAGCGCCGACGCCATTAACCAGAGCCTCAACCTGATCCACGACGAGAAGCCGGACATCGTGGTGGTCGTGGGCGCCGACCACGTCTACCGGATGGACTTCGCCCAGATGGTCGAGCAGCACATCGAGACCGGCGCCGGGGTCACTGTGGCCGCGATCCGGCAACCACGCTCGCAGGCGGACCAGTTCGGCGTCATCGACGTGCAGCCGGACGACCAGCGGCGTATCCGTGAGTTCCTGGAGAAGCCGTCCGACCCGCCCGGGCTGCCCGACTCCCCCGAGGAGATCCTCGCCTCGATGGGCAACTACGTCTTCGACGCCGACGTGCTCGAGCAGGCGGTCAAGCAGGACGCCGAGGACGAGAGCTCCGAACACGACATGGGTGGTGACATCGTCCCCGCCTTCGTCCGGGAAGGACGCGGCTACGTCTACGACTTCAAGAACAACGATGTGCCCGGCTCGACCGACCGGGACCGCGGCTACTGGCGTGACGTCGGCACCATCGACTCCTACTACGACGCGCACATGGAGGCCATCTCGGTGCACCCGGTCTTCAACATGTACAACGAGCAGTGGCCGATCCTGACCAACTACGGGTGTGCCCCGCCCGCCAAGTTCGTCCATGGCTCGCAGGACCGGGTGGGCTCCGCGGTCGACTCGGCCATCGCCCCGGGAGTGGTCATCAGCGGGGCCACCGTCTCGGGGTCGGTGCTCTCCCCGCGGGTGAAGGTGCACAGCTTCAGCACGGTCACCGGCTCGGTGCTGCTGGACAACGTTGTGGTCAACCGGCACTGCACCATCAAGAACGCGATCATCGACAAGAACGTCGAGATCCCGCAGGGCACCTCCATCGGCGTCGACCTGGACGCGGACCGCGCCCGCGGGTTCACGGTCACCGAGTCCGGCCTGGTGGTGATCGGCAAGGGCACAGTGCTGGACCCGGGCTCCGCGGCCGTGGACCCCCAGAAGTCCACCAGCTGACCGACCGCGCTCTCTCGGTGTGAGCAGTGGCGCCGGCGGCCGTTCCGGCCGCCGGCGCCAAGCTGTCGTGCGCTAGAAGCCCATGGCGTGGAAGCCGCCGTCGACGTGCACGATCTCCCCGCTGGTGGCCGGGAACCAGTCGGAGAGCAGGGCCACACACGCCATCGCCGGTGGGCGGGGGTCGCGTACATCCCAGCCCAGCGGGGCGTGCTCACCCCACTTCGCGAACTGTTCGAACTCGGGGATCGAGTTGGCGGCCGTGGTCGCCACCGGCCCCGCAGCGACCAGATTGCTGCGGATGCCGCGGGGGCCGAGGTCGCGGGCCAAGTACCGGTTCGTGGACTCGAAGGCCGACTTGGCCACGCCCATCCAGTCGTAGACCGGCCAGGCGTAGCTCGCGTCGAAGGTGAGCCCGACGACCGAGCCGCCGGAGCTCATCCGCGGCAGGGCCGCCCTGGTGAGCGACTTCAACGAGAACGCCGACACATGCATGGCGGTGGCCACGTCGTCCCAGTCGGCATCCATGAAGTGGAACGCCCCTTGCGGCGCGAAACCGATCGAGTGCAGCACGCCGTCCAGATGGTCGACGTGCTCGCCCAGCCTGTCCGACAAGGTGTCGAGGTGCTCGCCGTTGGAGACGTCGAGCTCCAGCACCGGCGCCGCTCGGGGCAGGCGGCGAGCGATCGACTCCGTGATCCGGAAGGTGCGGCCGAACGAGGTCAGCACGACCTCGGCTCCTTGGTCCTGGGCCAGCCTGGCGACGTGGAAGGCGATCGAGGAGTCTCTGAGGACGCCGGTGATCAGGAGTTTCTTGCCCTGCAGCAGCATTGGTTGCCCTTCGGTCTCTTCTGGGGGTGTCAGTGTCCCATTCCCATGCCGCCGTCGACGGGAATCACCGCGCCGGAGATGTAGCCTGCGGCGTCGCTGGCCAGGAAGGCCACCGCTTCGGCGACCTCCTCCGGTTGGGCGAAGCGTCCGGCGGGGATCGCCGAGAGGTAGGTGTCGCGGCGTTCCTGGGGTAGGGCGGCGGTCATCTCGGTGTCGATGAAGCCGGGAGCCACCACGTTGGCGGTGATGCCGCGGCCTCCCAGCTCCCGGGTGATGGACCGGGCCAGGCCGACCAGGCCCGCCTTGCTGGCTGCGTAGTTGCCCTGCCCCGGGGCCCCGTACAGCCCGACGATCGAGGAGATGAAGATCATCCGGCCCCGGCGAGCACGGATCATCCCCGTCGCGGCGCGACGCGCGCACCGGAAGGCCCCGGTCAGATTGGTGTCGAGGACGGAGGTGAAGTCCTCCTCGCTCATCCGCATCAGCAGGGTGTCCTTGGTGATTCCCGCGTTGGCCACCAGGACCTCGACCTTGCGCCCCAACATCTCCTCGGCTGCGGTGAAGGCGCTGTCGACGCTGTCGGGGTCGTCGACGTGGCACTGCACGGCGCGCAGGCCCTCCGGTGGCGTCGCGCTGCGGTGGGTGATGACGACGTCGTGCCCTCCGGCGGCGAAGCGGCGGGCGATGGCCAGGCCGATGCCGCGGTTACCGCCGGTGACCAGGACGGCGCGGGGCGGGCTCGTGGTCGGGGAGGGCGTGGAACCAGGGGTGGGTGCCTCAGTCACGGGCCTACCGTAGCCGTATCATGAAGTGATGCGTAGCGAACCATCCCGTCAGGCCGTCACCTCGGCCGGGCCCTCACGTCTGGAGGACCGTCGCGCGCGGATGCGGGCCTACCTCGTGGCCATGTCCGTGCGGATCGTGTCCTTCCCGCTGGCCGTGTGGGCCCTGATGAGCGGCCAGATCGTGATCGGCTCGGTGCTGGCCGCCGCGGCCATCCTGCTGCCTTCGTTCGCGGTCATGCTCGCGAACAACGTCGACCAGCGGCACAGCTCGAACGGTCCGGTCTCGCCGGTGCGGATGCTCCCGCCCTCCCCTCGGTACGACGATCTGTGACTGCGGCCGGTCCTCCGGTCGTCTGCAGCGCCAGAGCCTGTCGGGCCCACGCAACCTCGGCGGTCGTCTGGCGCAACCCCCGCCTGCACACCGAGGGCCGGCGGAAGGTCTGGACGGCCTGCCCCGAACACCGTGACTCGCTGCGCGACTTCGTGGACCTGCGGGGCTTTCTCATCGAGGTGATCCCGGTGGAGCACCTCGACCCGACACGCGACGGCTGACGTGCTGGCGACGCTGCGCAGCCGCCGCTGGGCCGGGGCGATGAGCCTAGCCATCCTCTTCGCGGTCGTCGCCGTGCTGCTCGGCAACTGGCAGCTCTCGCGCCACCAGGACAAGGCGGAGCGACGTGACGTCGCTGAGGCCAACTACGGCGCGTCGCCCGTGCCGGTGGGCGAGGTGCTGGCCTCGCCGCAGGACGCGTTGGAGGCCGACCAGGAGTGGACCGCCGTGCGGGCTACCGGCCGGTACCTGCAGCAGGACCAGCTGCTGGTGCGAAACCGGCCGTACCGCGGGGTCTACGGCTACGAGGTGCTGGTGCCGCTGGCGCTGGAGCCGTCGGCCTCGGGCGGGGGCCTCGACGCCCAGGACATGCCCACGCTCATCGTCGACCGCGGGTGGGTGCCCAACGCCGAGAACGCCGCCACCCTGCCGGACGTGCCGGAGCCCCCTACGGGCGAGGTGGAGGTGACCGGATGGCTGCGCTCGCCGGAGCAGGACCTGGAACGCGACCTGCCCTCAGGGCAGCTGGCCTCGATCAACCTGGGCCTCATCGAGGGGGCCATCGGCCAGGAGGCCCTGAGGGGGTACCTGCTGCTGGAATCCGAGACGCCGCCGCCGGCGCAGCAGCGGCCCGCGGCAGCCGAGCCGCCCGACCTCGGGGTCGGTGCACATTTCGCCTACGCGTTGCAGTGGTGGCTCACCGCGCCGGTGGGGATCGTGCTCGTCCTGGTCATGGCCCGGCGCGAGCACCGCGAGGCCACTGGCGCCGCGGCCAGCGTGCCGGCGCGACCGCGCAAACGTAGGGTCTGGGACGAGGAAGACGTCTAGACCCGCGTGACGTCCCGGTCGTCCTCCGCGGGGTCACCCAGCTCGGTGGCGAACTGCGTCTCGTACAGCATGCGGTACATCCCTCCGCGCGCCAGCAGCTGCTCGTGGGTGCCTCGCTGGACGATGCGCCCGCCGGACAGTACCAGGATGACGTCTGCGTCCCGCACGGTGGAGAGCCGGTGGGCGATCACCACCGAGGTCCGCCCCTGCAGCGCCTCGTCCAGGGCACGTTGCACCGCCACCTCGGACTCGCTGTCCAGGTGCGCGGTGGCCTCGTCGAGCACGACCACGCTGGGTGACTTCAGCAGCAGCCGGGCGATGGCCAGCCGCTGCTTCTCCCCGCCGGAGAGGCGGTGCCCACGGTCGCCGACCACGGTGTCGATGCCGTCCGGGAGCGAGCGGACGAGGTCGGCGACCCGGGCCGCCTCCAGGGCCCGCATCATGTCGTCGGCGGTAGCGTCCGGGCTGGCGTAGGCCAGGTTCGCCCGAATGGTGTCGTTGAACATGTGTGCCTCTTGAGTCACGACCCCGACCGTGTCGCGTACCGAGTCCGTGGTGGCCTGCGTCAGGTCGACGCCCCCTATGCTGATGCTGCCGGACGTGGGGTCGTACAACCGCGAGATCAAGCCCGTGAGCGTCGACTTGCCGGCACCGCTCGGGCCGACGAGGGCCACCATCTGTCCCGGTTCGATCTCTGCGTTCAGCCCGCGCAGGACGGGGCTGCCGTCGCTGGACTCAGCCTCCGGCCGCAGCTCCAGTGAGGCGATGGACACCTCGTCCGCCTGGGGGTAGGCGAAGACGAGGTCCGAGAGGGTGATGCCGACGGGGCCGGTGGGGATGGCCCGGGCGTCCGGCGCCTCGGTGACCAGCGGTTCCAGGTCGAGCACCTCGAAGATGCGCTCGAAGGAGACCAGGGCGGTCATGACGTCCACCCGGGCGTTGGACAGCGCGGTCAGCGGGCCGTACAGCGAGCCGAGCAGGGCGGCCATCGTCACCAGCGTGCCGACGGTCAGCGACCCGGAGATCGCGAGCAGGCCTCCCAACCCGTAGACCAGGGCGGTGGCCAGGGCCGCGACCAGCCCCAGCCCCGCGGCGAAGATGACGCGGTTGACCGAGATGGCCACGCCCGCGTCGCGCACCCCCCGCGCGCGCTGTTCGTACTCGCTCACCTCCACGCCGGGGCGCCCGAAGAGACGGACGAGCAGGGCGCCGGCCACGTTGAACCGCTCGGTCATGCGCGTGGCCAGCTCGGAGTTGAGGTTCATCTGGGTGCGGGTCAAAGCCGACAGGCGCCGCCCCATGAAAGAAGCGGGCACGAGGAAAATGGGCAGCAGCAGCACCGCCAGCAGGGTGATCTGCCAGGACAGGCTGACCAGGGTGATCGACACGATGACCAAGGTGACCACGTTGCTCACCACCCCGGACAGGATGGAGGTGAACGCCTGCTGCGCGCCGATGACGTCGGTGTTGAGCCGGTTGACCAGGGCACCGGTCTGCGCGCGGGTGAAGAACGCGATGGGTTGGCGCAGCACGTGGGTGAACACCTGGGTGCGCAGGTTGAGGATCAGGCCCTCGCCGATGCGCGAGGAGTACCACCGGGTGATGACGGTGAGCACCGCCGCCACCACGGCGAGCAGCGCGACCAGGGAGCCCAGCCAGATGACCACCGACCGGTCCCCCGGGGTCACGCCGTCGTCGATGATGCGCCCGAGCAGCACCGGCGTGGCGACGACCAGCGACGCGCTGATAATGGTGAGGACGAGGAAGATCGTGATCTCGCGGCGGAACTGCCGGCCGTAGCTCCAGACCCGACGGGCTGTGCCCTCACGCAGCGACTGGCGAGCGACGTTGCGGTCCTTGCTGAACATGCGGAAGGCAGGCCCGTTGTAGCCCGCGTGCACCGTCATCTGCGCCTACCACCTCTCGCTCGGCCGATCAACGCTGCGACGACGAGGAGGTATTCCGGGTGCGCCGAGCCAGACCTAGATACGTCCACGTGTTTGCACGCTCGATGGGACTGCCTTGCCGGTTGCGATCGGGACCCGGGTTGCGCATCGTCCCGGAGAGGAGGCGAGCTACCTGCACCAAAGGCCCCGGGGCGGTGGCCGAGTCCGGCACCTGGTCGCGCAAGGTAAGCCGGTTGGCCAGGTCACAAGGAACTTGGCGAGGTTCAAGTAGCACGGCCCGTGTTGACTTGGTCGGTGTGGCCATCAGCGCGACCAATACAAACTCGGAAGAAGCAAAGCCACATCCAGATACCAGTCATAACCTTTATCGAGCGCACCTACCACCGCCGCCGACCCCAAGCCCGTCTCGACCGATGACCCCCATCGAGTACGAAGCCACCATGACCTAATCGGCCAACCAGGCCGCTTACTCCAAGTTCATCAGCTCGTCCTTTTGGCTTGCCGAGGACTTCGGCCTCGGGCTATGTTGCAGTGCATGGTCGTCGACACCGCATACGTGCCGGACATCGATCCGGCGCTCAAGAATCCCGAGCGTGGCATGTACTACGACTACATACCGGGCGAAGACCATCATCACACCATCGTTGCGCAATGGCTGTGGTTGGATTCGGTGTGCGGGCAAGACCTGGCCTGGAACGGGTACAACGCTGCCGGGACGAGTCCCTTGCTCAACGAATATGCAGCAAAGCTGGAGAACTGCCGAGCAAAGGGCGCGAAGATCATTTTCCGCCCGCGCTATGACAGAGAGGCGGACGGAGACCCTCCGATTGGATGTACTGTCGACGGCGTCAGGGTGTTTCACGCCGACAGCAAGAATCGGCAATTTAACCACATAGACGCGATTGCGGCCATGCTAGGTGAATACCGAGACGTTATCGCTTTTATCCAGGCCGGCTACCTGGGGCGTTGGGGAGAGTGGAACACGGCAGGCGACAATCCCAATCAAGCACCACTACTGTATAACTTCGCGGATCGCATTGACATCATCAATTATATACTCTCCGCCTACGCTTCGAACGGCGTCATGCAGGACGTCGAACTGCGTCGACCAGTCTTCGCGAAGGAAGTGATAGATCAGAACCCTCAAGCGAATGTAGGCCTTCACAACGACTGCTTCATGACCACTGACAGTGACATGGGCACCTACTCCGATTTTCCCGGGAGCCCAGCAAATTTCGGGAACAGCGCAGCCGCAAAGCTCTGGGCGCAATCGTTCAGTGCCAACAAGAGTTTCGGCGGCGAAACATGTCCGGTGGACGCAACTGATCCCTTCTCTGGCCCCGAAAGATGGCGTAGTTGTAGCCACATTCTGACCGAGCCTCCGCAGTTTCACATGAGCTACCTGAATGCTCAGTGGGCTAAAGGCGCCGTATGCGAATGGGCCCTGGGCCAATGCTATGATGAGATTCGCCGAAAATTGGGGTACCGCTTTGAGGTCACTCGTGTTGAGTACACGCGCAAAACGTACGGTAAGCAGAAGTTCTCGGTCGAGATTGACATCACGAACAGCGGCTGGTCACGACTCCACAAGCCACGGGAAGCCAAACTTGTGTTACGAAACGGGTCTGGGGCTCATGTTTACGACCTGCTGAATGGTTCCACTCATAGTTGGGAGCCAGGCACTACGACCAAGGTCTCCCTCACCGCGGCAACCCCTCCGAAGGGAAAGTACTCGCTTCGGCTCTGGATTCCCGACCCCGACGCCCCGACACTGCCCCCCTACGCGGTGAAGTTGGCAACGCTGCGCGATGGCGTGAACGTCTTCGAGTCGAACACCGGCGAGAACAACCTCGGCGTTGCTCTCACTGTCAGAAAGTGGTGGCCATGGTGGCCATGGCAAGGGCAATGAACAGGAGCCGCGCGATGGCGTCGGTGGGGTCGCAGATCGATCCGCCGAGGCTGATCTCCCTCGTGCTCAGCTCGTCGGCGACTGCCCTCGTATTCGGCAGGGAGGGCAAGGCGCTCCACCTTGGTGACCATGAGCGTGTCGCCGCCAGGGCACGCGGCGATAGCTTCACGCAGCCCGGGTCGTCCTCCCTTGGTGCCGGTCAGTCCGTGGTCTACGTAGATGCGTTCGGTCTCAACTCCGAGACCCAGCAACGTGTCACGTTGGGCGGTGGAGCCTTGCTGATCGGTGGAGGAGCGGGCGCACCCGACAAGTAAGGCGCTCATGGCGCACCTCCCAAAAGT
Source organism: Ornithinimicrobium sp. (assembly GCF_035267225.1). Taxonomy (GTDB): domain Bacteria; phylum Actinomycetota; class Actinomycetes; order Actinomycetales; family Dermatophilaceae; genus Ornithinicoccus. The sequence goes on along the minus strand of NZ_DATFMA010000111.1, from coordinate 12,130 downwards.
GTTGGCGGGCCCAGTTCTCGCGCGTGGTGGGCTTGGGCATCGAGCGAAGCTCGACCCCCAAGCAAGGGGTCCTGGCTTGTCGGCATGCACGCGCCTGGACGTTGGCGATTGCTTCCGCCCGAGACATTTTCGTAGTACGAGTTTCCATATTGTGAGCGAGGAACAGATCCGCCATTTGGCTCACGAAGCCGGAGCCGGCTACGACGTCGAGGAGATGAAACGCCGCGGACGCGGTCGCCCCGGACGCGGCGCCGAGCCCATGCAGGTCGTGGCCGTACGCCTCACCGCAGAGGAGCTTGCTGCGGTCGACGAGATCGCCGAGCGCGAGCAGATCTCACGATCCGAAGCGATCCGCAGAGCCCTGCCCGGCTTTGCGGCGTGAAGGTCCACGACAGCGCACCCAAGCACGGGGTACTCCTCGAAGACGCCGTCTAAGCAGCGGAGTGGCCGCTATGGATCGAACCGCTCGACGATGCGGAAGACTGGCCGCGCCGTGACTGCGGCTCGGCTTCGACACCCAGGCCCGCCTCGAGACTGTTGTCCTCACTTTCGCGAGCGGCGACGCGCTGGTCATCCACGCGATGCCAGCCCGCAAGCAGTACTGGGACCTCTTGCCCTGAGCCCCGGGCTCACCTGACGCTAAGCGGATCCTCATGTGTGTGGGGCACCGCCCTGTGCGAAGAACCTCGGCGCCGGTCACGGCGAGCTGCAGTCAGCCGAAGGAGTCGCGCAGGTGGCCAAGGACTGCCTCGTAGGCGTCCGCTGAAGCACGGCCGGCCAGCGCGTCGTTGATCCCCGCGACCGCTTCATGGGCCGCGGTTCCCAGCCGAGGTGCCGGCTTCGTGATGGAAAGGACGTCGCGGGCCAGCAGAAGTTCGACCACGACGACGCGCTCCAGCAGTCCCAGAGCGCGCTCGGTCGTCCGAACCGCCAGCGGAGCCGCCGTCGCATGGTCCTCGGTCCCGTTGCTCTCCAGGGCCGGTACGTCGAGGGTCGCCGGTGTGGCGAGCTGCCGCAGTTCAGCACACACCTCCGCGGCCGGGTATCGGAGCGCCATGCCGACGAACTCCGGTGGGCCGTGGTCAGCGGACGGCGGTCCCCCGTCCCCGGCAAGGCGCTCGAAGAACGCGTCCCACAGATGGCTCATTCGCCGCTCGCTGAGCTTCCCGACATGGGCGACGGCCGGACGGACCGCGTCGAAACTGAGCGCCATCACCATCGGATGAAAGTTGCCGTTGTGGACGATCGACTGATCGGCGATCGACACCAGCGGATTGTCACTCATGGCGTTCACCTCGATCTCGATCGCGTCCCGCGTCGAGGCGACCGCGTCCCGGTAGGCGCCGTGCACCTGTGGCACCACGCGGAAGGAGATGGGGTCCTGGACCGACCGAGCGCCGCCCGGCTCGAGCAGCGCGCTGCCGTGGAGCGCATCGGTCACGCTGCGGCACACCTCGTGCTGTCCCGGGTACGGTTTCGCGGTAGCGACGACAGGCAGCATCGCTTCCGGGTTCCCACCGATGGCTTCCAGCGACACCACCGCTGCCAGATCGGCGAGCCGGCCGAGCCGGATCGCCTGATGGATCACGTGGGCACCGTGACCGATCGACATCGCGTTGGACGACATCAATGCCAGTCCGTCCTTGGCGGCCAGCACCAGCGGCTCGATGCCGGCACGTCGCAGCGCCTCGGCTCCGCCGAGCACCTCGCCAGCGTGCTCGGCCCGACCCTGCCCGATCGCGACCAGTCCGATCGCTGCCAGTTGCCCCAGGTCACCGGACCCGACAGAGCCGGTGGACGGGACGACAGGATGTACGCCCGCATTGAGCATCGCCACCAGCACCTCGGCGACGGCTGGGCTAACCCCTGAGCCACCGCGCGACAGCCCGTTGAGCCGAACCATCATCGCGGCGCGGACGTGCTCAACGCCTGCCGGCGGCCCGAACCCGCCAGCGTGCGTCATCAGCAGCATCGTCTGGTTCTGCCGGATCTGTTCCTCGTTGAGCCGTACGTCCTTCTGGTGCCCGACCCCTGTGTTCAGGCCATACACCGCCCGGCCGCTGGCCAGCGCGGTATCGATCACCGTCCGGCTGGCCGAGATGCGGTTCCGTGCCGACTGCTCCAGCACGACCCTCGCACCGCCCGCTACAGCACGTATCTGGCCTATCGTCAGCCGTCCGTCTCCGATCGCCACTTCGTCCATTCCGACCTCCTCGCCGCGCTTCCATACAACCAGCCCGGCCGTGGTTCGTCTCCCGGCCGGCGCTCGTCGGCGATGGCCCGCGGCTCCGGTAGGCACCGAACCAGACGGTCGAGCTTGGTCACCACCAGCGGGCCTCCAGCCCTACAGGCGGCCAGTGCCGGCGGCGCCGGAAGGTGGTACGAACTGAGCAGCGACCTGCTGCCCAATTGGGCTGAGGCGCCGGACCTGGAAGACCTGAGTCGTCGAGAGTTGCTGCCCGGCCTTCGGTCGCATCGTCCCCTGCATGGAGGGTTGGTGATCGGGGCGAGGCCGTTTCCGCAATGCTCGGTCACGGTGAGCGTTCCGCTGGGCCATTGTCGCGCGGGACACCACTGAACGAGAATGCTTGGCTACCTCGCTGTCCCACCCTCGAACGTCGGTGAGACGGATGGGTCATGCCCTACGGTCCTGCCGAACCTGACATCCTGGACTACCTACCAGCCGCACTCTGTCAGGGACTTGTCTTCCATACGCGCCACAGTGCGGCGGGGTCATGCAGGGGGTTGCCGTGTACGAGGAAGAAGTCTGCCGGCCCCCCGGGGCGGAGGACGCCGGCGTCCGGCTCGTTGAGAAGTCGTCCGCCGTCGCGGGTCGCCGCGGCGAGGGCCCGCCAGGGTTCAAGCCCGCAGTCGACCAGGGCCTGCACCTCCCAAGCCATCTGATTGGCTCGCAACGACCCACCGCCAAAGTCGGTGCCTGCCGCGAGCTGCACCCCGGCCCGTGCGGCCAGTTGTGTGCTCTCGCGAGCACGCTCGCGCCGTGTTTCCAACGCGGCCCGGCCACTGGGTTCGGTGAACCTGGGCAGGGTCGTGGTCGTCGCGAAGGAGTCAAGCGACTCCAGCACCGCCAGAGTGGATACCAACCACACCCCGTTGGCCCGCATCAGTCTCGCGGTGTCTTCGTCGAGGTCCCAGGCGTGCTCCAAGGAGTCCACCGCTGCCTCCGCAGCGACGCGGGCGCCGGGCAGGGCAGTGGAGTGAGCGGCAACTCGCGCGCCACGCTCGCGCACAGCCCGCACCACCTTCCCGATTTCGTCTGCGGTGAATGGCGGGGTTTCGCGATCGGGTCCGTCCAAATAGAGCTTCACCCAGTCCGCGCCCGCGTCCAGCTGCCCGAGCGCGGCTGTCAACAGAGCGTCTGCGTCGTCGACCTCGACACCTAGACCCGCCGGCAGACCTCCTCGCCGCACAGCCCAGGTACCCGCAGCCCGGACGTAGGGGTATCCACGATGCCCTGCCCAACGATCACGGATCACCAAGCCAAGTGGCCGCTCGTCCCCGCTGTCCGGGTCGGTCCTGGTGGGTGACCCCATATCCCGAGTCCAGAACACTCCCGCGCGACGAAGCAGGTGCGCGTTGTCTTCCGCTGCGGCGAGCAGAGCGTCGGTGCTGTCGAAGCAGCGCTCGATCCACCGCGCACCGCCGGGAAGGGTGAGGTGACTGTGGCAGTCCACCATCCCTGGAACGACGACCGTTCCCGAGGCGTCAATCACCTCGACATCTGCGACCTCCGGCTCCTCGCCCACCGGACCCATCCACTCGATGAGTCCACACCGCACCAGGACGCTGATCCCGAGCGTCAAGTCTGGACTGCTGCCGTCGGCGAGAGCCGCCTCTCGAAAGAGCCGTCCAGTCATGGAGGCATTATCTGGCTGCAGGTCGGCGGAAGCACCGGGTGCCCAACGAGCTGCTCTCCGTATCTTCGTCGTAGCAGTAGCGCGCCATACGGGTGTGGTCTACGGCCCGGCTCGTTTCAGCAGTCCGCGGCGGAAGCGGATCTGTTCGGGTGGGCGGTAGGCACCTGCAGGATTCCCGACGGGGTACCGGTCACAATCCTGGCATGGACACCACGAGACCCGACCCGCCAGCGCACGCGGTCATCGCACCTGGTTCGGGAACCCACTACCACTTCCTCAACCACCTGTCGACGGTGAAGGTCGCCGCCGAGGGCCGGCGTTCCATGAGCGTCATGCACTTCGAGGGCACCCGCGGTATGAGTGCACCCCTGCACCGGCACGAGTACGAAGACGAGCTGTTCGTCGTGCTCGCCGGCGAACTCGCCTTCACCCTCGGCGAGGAGCAGCTGGCCGGCCCGACGGGATCGGTCGCCTACCTGCCGCACTCCGTGCCGCACACCTTCCAGGTCGTCTCCGACAGCGCCACCGTCATCACGGTGTGCGCCTCACGCAGCCAAACGCCGCGCTTCGACGAGATGATCGCCGCACTCGGCAGCCCGCTGGATGAGCCGGTGCTGCCCGCCGACGTGGCTATCGACCCCGCCGAGGTCAAGGAGGTGTGCGCGGCTTACGGCATCACCGTCCTCGGCCCTCCCCCGCCGCCACTGCCCTGATGCACGCCTACGCGAGCGCGACCAGATCCTGGTAGTCGCGCCCGTAGAGGTCCTCCACCCCGTCGGGCAGCAGCAGCACGCGTTCGGGCTCCAGCGCGTCCACGGCCCCCTCGTCGTGGGAGACCAGCACCACTGCGCCACGGTAGGAGCGCAGCGCGGCAAGGACCTCCTCCCGGGAGGCTGGGTCCAGGTTGTTCGTCGGCTCGTCCAGCAGCAGCACGTTGGCGGCCGAGACGACCAGCATGGCCAGGGCCAACCGGGTCTTCTCTCCACCGGACAGCACCCCGGCCGGCTTGTCCACGTCATCTCCGGTGAACAGGAAGGAGCCCAGCACCTTGCGGGTCTCCGTCTCGTCCAGGTCCGGCGCGGCGGTCTTCATGTTCGCCAGCACCGACCGGCCCACGTCCAGGGTCTCGTGCTCCTGCGCGTAGTACCCGAGCTTCAGGCCGTGACCCGGCCGCACCTGCCCGGTGTCCGGGTGGTCCAGGCCGGCCAGCAAGCGCAGCAAGGTCGTCTTCCCCGCCCCGTTCAGGCCGAGTACGACCACCTTGCTGCCGCGGTCGATCGCGAGGTCGACATCGGTGAAGATCTCCAGCGAGCCGTAGGAGCGTGACAGACCCTCGGCGGTCAGGGGCGTCCTGCCGCAGGCGGCGGGCGTCGGAAAGCGCAGCTTGGCCACCTTGTCGACGGCTCGCTCGCTCTCCAGCCCCGACAGCATCCGCTCGGCCCGCCGGATCATCCCCTGGGCCGCAGTGGCCTTGGTGGCCTTGGCCCGCATCTTGTCGGCCTGCGCGAGCAAGGTCTGCGCCTTCTTCTCGGTGTTGGCCCGCTCGCGGTGCCGCCGCCGCTCGTCGTTCTCACGCTGCTGCAGGTAGCGACGCCAGTCCATGTTGTAGACGTCCAGCTCGGCCCGGCCGGCGTCCAGGTGGAACACACGGTTGACCACGGTCTCGACCAGCTCGATGTCGTGCGAGATCACCAGGAGCCCGCCGGAGTAGGTCTTGAGGTAGTCCCGCAGCCAGACGATCGAGTCGGCGTCGAGGTGGTTGGTCGGCTCGTCCAGCAGCAGTGTGCTGGCACCGGAGAACAGGATGCGCGCCAGCTCGATCCGACGCCGCTGACCGCCGGACAGCGTGCCCAAGGACTGGGAGAGCACCCGGTCGGGCAGCCCCAGGCTGCTGGCGATCGAGGCTGCCTCGGACTCGGCGGCATACCCGCCGCGTGAGGTGAACTCACCCTCCAGCCGCCCGTACCGGGCCATCGCCTTGTCCAGGTGGTCCGGGTCGGCGGTGGCCATGGCCTCTTCCGCCTGACGCATGTTGCGTAGGACCGAGTCCAGCCCACGTGCGGACAGGATGCGGTCCCGACCCCGTTCCGTCAGGTCTGCGCTGCGCGGGTCCTGGGGCAGGTAGCCGATCTCCCCGCTGCGGCTCACCGAGCCGGCGGCCGGCTCTGCCTGACCGGCCAGCACCTTGGTGAGCGTGGTCTTGCCGGCTCCGTTGCGACCGACCAGGCCCACACGGTCGCCGGGGGCTACTCGGAAGCTCAGATCGTCCAGCAACAAAGCGGAGCCAGCACGGATCTGGACGCCGGAGGCCACGATCACAGCTCGGTCTCCTCGGTGCGTTCGTACGTGGGGCCCGCGTCCGCGGCTCTTGCCAGTCTACGCCGGAGTAAGGTGACCTGCGCCCACCCGCGCCCCGCCCCGGAGCATCGATGACCTTCCGCGAGAACGCCGACCTGAGGACCGGTCAGGTGCGGCGTGGTGGCGGACGCCGCCGAGCAGGTGGCAGTCTGGCGGCCGGCGGCGGCGCCGGCGGGGTGCTGTTACTCGTCCTCTACCTGGTCTTCGGCGGTGGCATCGACGACGACGGGGACGGGGGCGTGGCTACGGGCTCGGCCTGGGACTACGACGCCGGGTACGTGGGCGAGCAGGGCGGCGGTGGTACTTCTTCGGGTGCGCAGTTCCCGCAGTGCCGCACCGGGCAGGACGCCAACGAGCGCCTGGACTGCCGTATGGTCGGCACCGTGATCAGCGTCCAGGACTACTGGGCCTCCGCATACCGGGACTACCGGCCAGCGGAGACAGTGCTCTTCGACGGCAGCGTGAACACGGCGTGCGGAGCCGCGGACAGCAGCGTCGGTCCGTTCTACTGCCCGGTGGACTCCAGTATCTACCTGGACGTGAGCTTCTTCCGCCAGCTGGAGCGGATGGGCGCTGACGGCGGCTCCCTGTCCCAGATGTACGTGGTCGCGCACGAGTACGGGCACCACATCCAGAACCTCACCGGCACCCTCGCTGCCGGGCAGCGGGACCAGACCGGCCCGGACTCGGGGGCGGTGCGTGTCGAGCTGCAGGCCGACTGCTACGCCGGCGTCTGGGTGGCTCATGCCTCCCAGACCACCGACGACAGCGGGCGACCCTTGTTGGAGCCGATCACCGCCGAGCAGGTGGAGTCCGCACTGTCTGCTGCCGAGGCGGTCGGTGACGACCGGATTCAGCAGCAGGCCCAGGGACGGGTCGACCCGGACGTGTGGACCCATGGCTCGGCGGAGCAACGCCAGCACTGGTTCACCACCGGGTACGACTCGGGGGACCCGCGTTCCTGCGACACCTTCGACAGGCGCAGCCCATGACGGGCTCGGACGCGGCGCCTGTGGTGATCGTCGGGGCCGGGCTCGCCGGCCTGTCGTGCGCGCGCCACCTGCAGCAGGCAGGGGTCGATCCGGTGGTCGTGGACCGCGGACGCCGGGTCGGGGGCCGGATGGCAGTCAGCTCGGTGCATGGCCGGGCGGTCGACACCGGCGCCTCCTACTTCACCGTCGGCGAGGAGCCCTTCGCCACCGTGGTCGGCGAGTGGGAGCGCCGTGGCCTGGCGCGCCCGTGGACCGACACCTTCGACGTCGTGCGTGGCACCAGGTTCGAGGACCCGACCACAGGGGGGATGCGATGGGCGGCGCCGGGGGGGCTGCGCACGCTGGTCGAGGATCTGGCCTCGCGGGTGCACGTGCGCCACAGCACGGTGGACCGGGTCCAGCGCTCGGGTGAGGGGACCTGGTCGGTGGGTGACGTGACCGCACGGGCCGTCGTCCTGGCCATGCCGGACCCGCAGGCACGACGCCTGCTGGGCGAGGATCTCGAGGCCGAGCGCCACCGGCTCGACGTCGGCTACGACCCTGTGCTCGCTCTGTGCGCCGGGTGGACCGACCACGCCTGGCGCGATGCCGGGGCCGGCGATGTCTTCGAGGGTGCCTTCGTCAATGACCACGAGAGCCTGTCCTGGATTGCCGACGACGGCCGGCGACGAGGCGATGACGCGCCGGTGCTCGTGGCCCACTCCACGCCCTCTTTGGCCTCGGCCCACCTGGCGGAACCGCAGACCGCCGAACCGGTGATGCTCGAGGCGCTGCGGGCGATCTTGGATATCCGCAGCGCACCGTCGTGGACCCGGGTCAAACGCTGGAGCTACGCCAAGCCCTCTGGTCGCCGGGAGGTCGACCACTGGCTCTCGGGCGATGGCCTGGGCTTCTGCGGCGACTCCTGGTCCAGCAAGCCCCGGGTCGAGGCGGCCTACAGCTCGGGCGTCGCGATGGCCAGCAGCCTGCTCGCCGCCGGTCTGCTGAGCTGAGGAACAGCGACCGGGTCAGACGTTGAAGCCCAACGCCCTCAGCTGGTCGCGCCCGTCGGGAGTGATCTTGTCCGGGCCCCACGGCGGCATCCAGACCCAGTTGATCCGGAAGCTGGAGACCAAGCCTTCGAGCGCCTGCCCCGTCTGTTCCTCGATGACGTCGGTCAATGGGCAGGCGGCGCTCGTCAACGTCATGTCGACGACGGCGTGGGCCTGCGCGTCGACGGTCACTCCGTAGATCAGGCCGAGGTCGACGACGTTGATCCCGAGCTCGGGGTCCACCACATCGCGGAGGGCCTCTTCGACGTCCGCCACGTTGGGCGGGCTGATGGTCTCACTCATCGTTCTCCCTTTCGCATCTTCGGGTGTCTCTACGATCTCACGGCGGCGATGTCGACCCCTGCCTGTGCCAACGCGTCGAGGTAGGCAGACCATCCCAGCAGGGCGCACTTGACCCGAGCCGGGTAGCGCGCGACACCGGCGAGCGCGACCGCGTCGCCGATCTCATGGGCGTCGCCGGCGTCCTGGCCACGAGAGGTCAGCATGGCGTGAACGTGTCCGTAGGTGGCCAGCGTGTCCGCCACCTCGCGTCCGAGGCACTCCTGGGCCAGCATGGACGTCGACGCCACCGAGATGCTGCACCCGAGGGCGTCGTAGGAGATGTCCCTGACCACGTCTCCTCCGGCGTGTCCACCGGCGCTGTCCAGATGCACGCGCAAGGTGATCTCGTCACCACAGGTGGGGTTGACGTGGTGCACCTCAGCGTCGCCGCCGTCGCGCAGGCCGGAGTGCAGCGGGCGTTTTGAGTGCTCGAGGATGAGCTCGCCGTAGAGGTCCACGTCCTACACCGCCAGGCCGAAGACGGCGGGCACCGTGTCGAGAGCGGCGACGAAGGCATCGACCTCTTCGGTCGTGGTGTAGACGCCGAAGCTGACGCGGGTGCTGGCAGTGACGCCGAGACGGCGGTGCAGCGGCCAGGCACAGTGGTGCCCGGTGCGCACCGCGACGCCTTGGTCGTCCAGCACCTGGCCGACATCGTGGGGGTGGACTCCGTCGACCGTGAAGGCGACGGCGCCGACCCGCGGCTCGGGTTCGGCAGGGCCGAGCACCCGCACCCAGCCGCGTGAGGCCAGCGTGCCCAGTGCGTGCCTCATGAGCACCTGGTCGTGCGCCGCCACCCGATCCATGCCCACCGCGGTCAGGTAGTCGCAGGCCGCCGCCAGACCGACCGCCTGAGCGGCTACCGGGACGCCCGCCTCGAAGCGCTGTGGCGGAGGCGCATAGGTCGAGCCCTCCATCCGCACCACCTCGATCATCGACCCGCCGGTGAGGAAGGGGGGCATGGCCGCCAGCAGCTCGGGACGCCCGTACAGCACCCCGATGCCCGAGGGACCCAGCACCTTGTGCCCGGTGAAGGCCAGGAAGTCCACCCCACCGCCGGCCAGCTGCTGCACATCGACCGGCAGATGCGGCACGGACTGACAGGCGTCGACGACGACGAGTGCACCGTGACTGCGTGCCGCCTGGACGTAGGGCGTCAGGTCGTGATGAGTGGCGAGGACGTTGGACACCTGGGTCACGGCCAGCACGCGCGTGCGGTGCCCGATCGCGGTCTCCGGTGGCACCAGCTGACCGTCGTCCGTGATGTCCAGCCACCGCAGCGTGGCGCCGGTGCGCCGGGCGAGCTCCTGCCACGGCACCAGGTTGGCGTGGTGCTCCATGACGGTGACGACGATCTCGTCCCCCGGCCCCAGCCGAAGCCGGCTGGCCGCCTCCGGATCCGCCCCGTCGAGTGCCCCGTCCGCCCCGGCGTTGCTCAAGGCGTAGGCGACCAGGTTGATCGCCTCGGTACCGTTCTTGGTGAACACGACGGACTCGCTGTCGGCGCCGATGAACGCCGCCACCGTGGCCCGGGCCGCCTCGAAGGCCTCGGTCGCCTCCTCGGCGAGCTGGTGGGCGCCCCGGTGCACGGCCGCATTGTGCGTGGCGTAGAAGTCGCGCTCGGCGTCCAGCACCACAGTCGGCTTCTGCGAGGTGGCGCCACTGTCCAGATAGACCAGGGGCCTGCCACCACGCACCGTGCGTGACAAGATCGGGAAGTCGGCCCGGATGCGGGCCAGCTCCCGTGGCGTCAGGGCGTCGTCGCTCAGGCCGACACCTCGGAGTACCGGTCGTAGCCCTCGTTCTCGAGGCGGTCGGCCAGCTCCGGCCCTCCGGACTCGGCGACCTTGCCGTTGATGAAGACATGCACCCGGTCGGGCTTGATGTAGCGCAGGATCCGGGTGTAGTGGGTGATCAGCATGACCCCGATGTCGGAGCTCGACTTGATCCGGTTGACGCCTTCGGAGACGACCTTGAGGGCGTCGACGTCCAGCCCGGAGTCGGTCTCGTCGAGGATGCCGATCTGCGGGCGCAGCAGCTCCATCTGCAGGATCTCGTGCCGCTTCTTCTCACCCCCGGAGAAGCCTTCGTTGACGTTGCGCTCGGCGAAGGTGGAGTCCATCCGCAACGCGGTCATGGCCTCCTTGACGTCCTTGACCCAGTGCCGGAGCTTGGGGGCTTCGCCGTCGATGGCGGTCTTCGCTGTACGCAGGAAGTTCGAGACGGTGACGCCGGGCACCTCGACCGGGTACTGCATCGCCAGGAACAGGCCGGCCTGGGCGCGCTCGTCCACCCCCATGGCCAGGACGTCCTCACCGTCGAGGGTGACCGAGCCCGAGGTCACGGTGTACTTGGGGTGACCGGCGATGGAGTAGGCCAGGGTCGACTTGCCCGAGCCGTTCGGGCCCATGATGGCGTGCGTCTCCCCGGAGGACACGCTGAGGTCGACACCGCGCAGGATCTCTTTCTCTCCGGCTTCGGTCTCGACCGTGACGTGCAGGTCGCGAATGTCCAGTGTGGTCATGGTGGTGATGCTCCTTGTGGTGGCGGGAATGTCGTCAGGCGGTGGCGGCGTCGTCGGCGAGCTCGACGTAGACGTCGTCGCCGTCGATCAGCACCTCGTGCACCGCGATGGGTGTGATGGCGGGCAGGCCGGTCGGTCGGCCGGTCACCAGGTCGAAGCGCGACCCGTGCAGCCAGCACTCGATGGTCCTGCCCTCGACCTCGCCTTCGGACAGGGAGACCTGGGCGTGGCTGCACGTGTCGTCGACGGCGTGGACCTCGCCGCCGGAGTCGCGGGCTATGGCCACGCGGTGCCCGTCCAGCTCGGCACAGACGGCGCCCACCTCGGGCAGGTCGGCCAACGCGCACACCCGGATCATGCGGAGGCCTCGCCCACGCTCGGACCCATGTCGAGGGCCAGCTCTTCCTCGATCGCCTCCATCAGGGCGTCCACGATCTCGGGGACGCCGATCTTGGCGACGATGTCCGCGAAGAAGCCGCGCACGACGAGACGACGTGCCTCGTCCTCGCTGACCCCGCGGGACATCAGGTAGAAGAGCTGTTCGTCGTCGAAGCGGCCGGTCGAGCTCGCGTGGCCGGCGCCGGCGATGTCGCCGGTCTCGATCTCCAGGTTCGGCACCGAGTCGGCACGGGCGCCGTCGGTCAGGACCAGGTTGCGGTTCAGCTCGTAGGTGTCGATGCCCTCCGCTTCGGCACGGATCAGCACGTCGCCCACCCACACGGTGTGTGCACTCTCACCTTGCAGCGCACCCTTGTAGGTCACCAGCGAGTTGCCCTGGGGCATGTTGTGGTCGATGAACGAGCGGTGTTCCAGGTGTTGGCCGGAGTCGGCGAAGTACACCCCGAGCAGCGTCGCGTCACCGCCGGCTCCGGCGTAGCGCACGTTGCTGTTCATCCGCACGATCGCTCCGCCGAGGCTGACCGCGATGTGCTTGTACGTCGCATCCCGGCCGACCAGGGCGTCATGTTGGGCGAGGTGCATCGAGTCGTCGGTCCACTGCTGCAC
>NZ_DATFMA010000110.1:0-23958 GCF_035267225.1 Ornithinimicrobium sp. | reverse complement strand
CAGCACCATCGTGTACCCCAGCGCACGACCACGCGGGAGGATGGTGATCTTGCTGACCGGGTCGGTGTGGCGCATCGCCGCGGCCACGAGCGCGTGCCCGCCCTCGTGGTAGGCGGTGATCTTCTTCTCCTTGGCGCTCATCACCCGGCTGCGCTTCTGTGGCCCCGCCATGACCCGGTCGATCGCCTCGTCGAGGTGGTGGTCCTCGATGGTCTTCTCGTCCTTGCGGGCGGCCAGCAGGGCGGCCTCGTTCAGCACGTTGGCCAGGTCCGCCCCGGAGAAGCCGGGCGTGCGCTTGGCCGTGGTCAGCAGGTCCACGTCCTGCGCCATGGGCTTGCCCTGGGCGTGTACCTGAAGGATGGCGTGACGCCCGATCATGTCCGGCGCCTCGACCGCGATCTGCCGGTCGAAGCGGCCGGGACGCAGGAGGGCGGGGTCGAGGATGTCGGGGCGGTTCGTGGCGGCGATGAGGATGACGTTGGTCTTGACGTCGAAGCCGTCCATCTCGACGAGCAGCTGGTTCAGGGTCTGCTCGCGCTCGTCGTGTCCGCCGCCCAGGCCGGCGCCCCGGTGGCGGCCGACGGCGTCGATCTCGTCGACGAAGATGATGGCCGGTGCGTTCTCCTTGGCCTGCTCGAAGAGGTCGCGCACTCGCGAGGCACCGACCCCGACGAACATCTCGACGAAGTCCGAACCGGAGATGGAGTAGAAGGGCACCCCCGCCTCGCCCGCGACCGCACGCGCGAGCAGCGTCTTCCCCGTCCCGGGAGGGCCGTAGAGCAGCACACCCTTGGGGATCTTCGCGCCGACATCGAGGAACTTGCGGGGTTCGGAGAGGAACTCCTTGATCTCGTGCAGCTCCTCGACGGCCTCGTTCGCCCCGGCTACGTCCTCGAAGGTCACCTTGGGCATGTCCGGAGAGGCCAGCTTGGCCTTGGACTTGCCGAACTGCATGACGCCGCGACCACCGCCCTGCATCCGCATCATCAGGAAGAGGAACAGCCCGAGGATCAGGATCAGGGGCACGAGCGTGAGGAGCAGCGAGACCAGCCAGTTCTGCTGGGCCGGGTCGTCGGTGAAGCCCTGGGTCGGTGGGTGGTCCTCCAGGGCCTGCACCACCATCTCGCCGCGGCTCTCCACGTAGAACGCCTGCACCTGGGTGGCCTCGGTGACCTCGTCGTTGCTGAACTTCTCGCCGTTGACCAGGTCGAGGTCCATCCGGTCGGGAGTGATGGTGGCCGAGGCGACCTTCTCCTGGTTGATGAGCTTCAGCGCCTCGGAGGTCTCGATCCGGCTGTACGGGCTCGTCGAGGTCAGGGCATAGACCAGCACCCCGAAGCCGATGATGAGGGCCACCCACAGCCAGGGGCTACGACGCTGCTTCTTCTTGCTCATCGATGTCAACAGGCGGTGCCTGCCCTGCTCCTTCGAGTTGGAATGATGATGCGCACTGGTCTAGCGCCTAACGCGCGGGCACATACCAGTGTTCCAGACCGACACGCCAGTGGTCGGCTCCGGCTCAGCTGTACATGTGCGGCGCGAGGATGCCCACCTCGCGCAGGTTGCGATACCTCTCCGCGAGGTCGAGCCCATACCCGACCACGAACTCGTTGCCGATGTCGAACCCCACGTACCGTACGTCGATCTCCACCTTCGCCGCCTCCGGCTTGCGGAGCAGGGTGCAGATCTCCACCGACGCGGGGCTGCGCGAGAGCAGGTTCGTGCGGATCCAGCTCAAGGTGAGACCGGAGTCGATGATGTCCTCGACGATCAGCACGTGCCGGTCGGTGATGTCGGTGTCGAGGTCCTTGAGGATCCGCACCACGCCCGAGGACTTGGTGCCGGACCCGTAGGAGGACACGGCCATCCAGTCCATCTCGGCCGAGCCCGGAAGCGCCCGCATGAGGTCGGCCATCACGACCACCGCGCCCTTGAGCACCCCGACCAGGAGCACCTCCTTGTCGTGGTAGTCCGCCCAGATCTGCTGACCCAGCTCTTCGAGCCGCTCACGGATCGCGGCCTCGGTCAGCAGCACCTTCTCCAGGTCGGCGCCCATCTGCTCAGCGTTCACAGGGCACAGTTAACCTCCCCGCCGGTCACGAAGCCAGATCACGCCGTCCTCGCGATGCACCCGACGGTGTCCGGGCAGGTCCACGGCGCCCTGGCCGTGCCAGTCGGACACCAGGGCGTCCACCGCCCGCAGATGCACCGCGGCCAGGCTCGAGCCGGGCACCCCGGCCTCCAGGGCCATCCGTCGCCAGAGCCGGGTGCGCACCGCGGCGGGGTGAGCGAGCACTGCCTCCACCGGCCAGGGCGGGAAGCCGAGCTCGTCGTAGGCGCGATCGCTGATCTGGTCCAGCGCCTCACCGTCGGCGCGCAGCAGGTCGGCCGTGCGCGCCAGCGCAGGCCGGAGGTCCTGGCCCAGCCCGGCCTCGAGGTCGGTGAGCACCTCGCGCACCCGGACCCGGGTGAACTCCGCGTCCCGGTTGTGCGGGTCCGCCCAGGTGGGCAGCCCGGCCGTCTGGCAGGCCTGCACCGTCGCCCGGCGCGACACCCCGAGGAAGGGCCGCAGCAGCCGTAGCGCCGGCCGGCGGGGGTGATCGGTATGACCGAACGCGCGGGCGGGTGGCATCCCGGACAGCGAGCGGCCGCCGGAGCCGCGCAGCAGGCCGAGAAGCACCTGCTCCGCCTGGTCGTCGCGGGTATGGCCCAGCAGCACGGCGACGGCCCCCTGCGCGGCAGCCCCTCGGCGCAGCGCGGCGAAGCGCGCAGTGCGGGCAGCGTCCTCGGGGCCGGTGGAGCCCGGTGCGACTTCGGCGACATCGACACGAACCGGGCTCAGCCCGAGCTCGGAGCAGGTCTGCGCAGCCTGCTGGGCGACCGTTTCGGACCCGGGCTGAAGCCGGTGGTCCACCACGCTGGCCCCGACCGTTCCCCCCAGCCGTGGCACGACGAACGCGGCGGCGAGCGCCAAGGCGACCGAGTCGGGGCCGCCGCTGCACGCCACCAGGAGGTGCTGGCTCTGGAGGCCCTCGCCCGACAGACATGCGCGCAACGCGTCCCGGCAAGCCTGTTCCGCGCGGGGGGGACCGGTCACCGCCGCGCTCGCGCTCGGCGGCAGGCCCGGCCGGGGACGTGGTCGGCGTCGATGGTTCTACCCGTGTACGCGGGCGACCCACGCGGCCGGGTCGGCGATCTCGGCCGCCCGCGGCAGGGCCTCGGGATCGGACCAGACCTGGTTGAACCCTTCGATCCCCACCCGGTCGATCACGGCCCGGACGAAGACCGCCCCGTCGCGGTACTGCCTCATCTTGGCCTCCATCCCCAGCAGGCGCCGCAGCAGCACGTCGACCACCCCCGCTCCTGCCCGGCGCTCGGTGAACTTGGCCCGGATCTCGGCGACGGACGGGATCACCTGGGGGCCGACATCGTCCATGACGACGTCGGCATGCCCCTCCAGCAGTGACATCACGGCGGTGATCCGTGCCAGCTCTGCCCGCTGCTCCTGGTTGGCCAGCAACGTCGTGATGTCGGTCTCGCCGCGCAGCACCGACGGCAGTCCGGTCACCAGCGCCCCCATGCGCTCGCCGAGCTCGGAGGGCGTGGGTGCCATGGACGTGCTCAACGACCGAGCACTGTCGATGATGTGCTGGCGCAACCACGGCACGGCCGTGAACTGCACCCGGTGGGTCTCCTCGTGCAGGCACACCCAGAGCCGGAAGTCCCGCCGGTCCACCTCGAGCTCACGCTCGGCAGCCATGATGTTCGGCGCGACGAGCAGCAGCCGGGGCACACCTGCCGGGGCGAGGTCGTACTGGCCCAGGACCTTGGTGCTCACCCACGAGAGCAGACCGGCGACCTCGGCACCGCTGACGACTCCGCCGACGCGCTGCCCGAGCTCCGAGGGCTCAGCCGGCCCACGACCACCGGTCTCCTGAGCCGAGCGGCGGGCCATGACACTGTCGATGACCGGGCCGACCATGGACTCCAGCGAGGCCGTGTTGGCACGGATCCAGCCCGGACGGTCCACGACGAGCGCGCCGGCCGCGTCGGGTGGGGCAGACATCCCCGTGGTCTGGGCTACAGGCTCGACGGCCTCGAGCGCACTGGACCGTAGCTGCGCCACCGCATCCTTGATCTCGATGCGGCTGGCCTTGGGGCCCGAGGGCACCAGCCGCCCGGCGGAGGCGGAGGCGAAGTTCCAGTCGACGTGCTGCCGAGCACCCGAGGTGGAGTCCTGCCCGGTCTGGCCGCTGGGTGCAGGCTGCGGCGACGCCGCGTCGCGAGTGGTCTTGAACAGACGGGTCATGCCCCCAACGTAATCCCGGAACCTCAGCAGCCGCAGGTCGCCATCCGCGTGACCACGTCATCGACGGCGGCGCGGGCCGCGACCTCCGCGGGCCCAGAACCGATGTCGGTGGCCGTCAGAGCGAACACCAGAAGCCGCCCGTCGTCGGTGGTCACGGTTCCGGCCAGGGAGGTGACCCGCGGCAGCGAGCCGGTCTTGGCCCGGACCAGGCCTCGCGCGCGTCCGGCGCCGGTGACGGTGAAGCGGTCGGCCAGAGTTCCGCTGTATCCGGCGATCGGGAGCCCGGTGAGCACCGACTGCAGAGCCGGATACCGGCCTCCGGCTCCGGCGACCAGCACGTCGGCCACCAGGCGCATCGGCAGGCGCGTCCCGTCCGAGAGTCCGGAGGTGTCGGCCAGGGTGGCGCCAGCGGCGTCGATGTCGTAGGCCTGCTGCACCGTGTCCAGCACCCAGGAGTTCACCTCCTGCTGGCCCGTGCCTGCGCCGTCGGCGACCGCCCCCTGACGGGCCAGCTGCTCGACCATGGCGTTGTCGCTCGTGGCCAGAGCCAAGGCCAGGACATCGCGCAGTGGCGCCGAGGTGACCTCCCCCAGGACCTGGGTCGAGGAGGGCGCCCGGCGACGGCGGATCTCACCGGGGTCCACGGCCACGCCTTCGTCGCGGAGCCGGTCGCGGAAGGCCTCCGCGGCGACGAGCGCGGGGTCGGCCGGGGCGGGGTCACCCGGCAGAGCCCGGTCGCTCTCGAGGGCCAGCATCGAGATCCGGCCGGTGTAGCCGTTGTCCAGCCAGAAGGCGGTCCAGCCCGGAGCCGCCCGGGGGCCCGACGCGTAGGACAGGTCGAGCTCCACCGTGACCGGCTCGTCGACGTCTCGCTCGCGCAGCGAGCGGGCCGTCTGTCGCGCCAGGTCCGCCAGTCCGGCCCGGCCGGCAACCCCGTCGGGGCTGCCCCGACCCGCGGCGAGGAGCTGGTCTCCTCCTGCCACCAGCACCACCCGGTTCGCCCGGGAGCCCTGGACCGTCGCCGTCGTGAACGTGCGGTCCGGCGCCAGCGTGGCCATCACCGCGGCACCGGAGACGAGCTTGGTCGTCGAGGCGGGCACCAGGGGCGAGCTCCCCCGGAAGTCGACGAGGCGCTCACCGGTCAGCGCGTCCCGGACCACCAGTGACCGAGCCGTCCGGGCACCGAGCGCCTCAGAGGTCCACGGCCTCATGAGGCGACGCTGCAGGGTCTCGGCGTCGGGCGGGGTCCCCGCGTCCGCCGGAGCGAGGGCGTCGTCGACCTCGGTCGGCAGCGCCGGGCGTACCGCGGCGGCCGCGCTGACACGGTCGGCCGGCGCGGGCCCCGGAGTGGGGGCGTCGACCGTTGCCGGGGCGCTCGTCGACATGGCGGCGATGACCATGACCGCACCCAGGGCAGTAGCCGCCCGGCGACGTAGCCGACGTCGCCGGTATCGCCTCACCGAGGCCCCTTTCGTTGCCGAGCGCTGCTGGTCTTCGTGCAGCGTAGGTGAGTGCGCCGGGTACGGCATTCACGACCTCGCCGTGCGCGCAGGGGTATGACATTCTTCGGCTATGCGCTTCGACGTCACCATCGAGATCCCTCAAGGCAGCCGCAACAAGTACGAGGTCGACCACGAGACCGGGCGCATCCGGCTGGATCGGATGCTTTTCACCTCCACGCGCTACCCGGCCGACTACGGGTACATCGAGGAGACGCTCGGCGAGGACGGCGATCCGCTGGATGCGCTGGTGCTGCTCGACGAGCCGACCTGGCCGGGATGCCTGGTGGAGGCACGTCCCATCGGCATGTTCCGGATGCGCGACGAGGCCGGCGGGGACGACAAGGTGATCTGCATGCCGGCTGGTGACCCGCGCCAGGACGACATCGTGGACCTCGAGGATGTCGGAGAGCACCGGCTGCTGGAGATCCAGCACTTCTTCGAGGTGTACAAGGCCCTGGAGCCGGACAAGACGGTCGAGGCCTCGCACTGGGTGGGGCGCGAAGAGGCCGAGCAGTGCTACGAGGAGGCGGTCGAGCGGGCCAAGCAGGAGGGTATGACGACCCGCCGCTGGCCCGGCCCGCCCCACTGAACCGTCGGGGTCACGATCGACGAGTGAGCCCTGCTCAGCCCGGGCGAGCCGCGCCCGCAGCCACCGCGCTCGACCTCCTGACCCGACTGCCGCTGGGTCGCTGGCGGAGCCGTCATGCCAGCGACCTGGCCCGCTCGACGCCTTGGTTCCCCGTGGTGGGGCTGCTCGTCGGCGGGTTGGTCTGCGCCACCGTGGTCGGCGTCGACCGGGTCGCACCCGAGTGGGTCGCCGCCGCAGCGGGAGTCGTGGCCGGCCTGCTCGTCACCGGAGGCCGGGACGAGGACGGGCTGGCCAAGATCGCCGACAGCAGCGGGGCGTCGACGCCGGCGCAGCGCCTGGCCGTCATGCGGGCCACCCGGGTGGGAGGGTACGGGGCGCTCGCGGTGCTGTTGGTGTCGACGGTGCGCTTCGCGTCCCTGTCCGCCGTGGCGGGCGCGGGCTGGACCGTCGTGGCCGGCGTCGTTCTCACCGCGCACGTCCTGGGGCGCTGGGGAAGCGTGGCCCTCTTGATGTCGCAGCCGTACGCCCACCCTGACTCACCCCTCGGGCGCATGGCCTCGAGCGTGGGCCGACGTGAAGCCGCGCTGGCCTCGGTGAGCAGCCTCGCGTGGGTCGTCGTGGCGGTGGCGCTGCTGGGACCATGGGCGGTGGCGGCCGTGCCGGTCGCGCTGGCGGTCCTCGCCTTGGCGGCCTGGTGGTTCCGCCGCAGCCTGGGCGGCCTCACCGGTGACGCGTTGGGGGCGACGACCATCGCCGTCGAGCTCGCCGTGCTGCTGCTGGGCGCACTCGTCTGGGGCTGAGGCCGCGGGTGCCACCGGCGCTGGCCAGCCGCTCAGCCTTCCTGGTTGATGAGCTGGGCGATCCGCTCGGGGCGATGGCGCCCGGCGCGGGGACGCTGCCTCGGGCTGCTCGGCGACGCCTCGGGCCCGGTGTTCGGCCGCGGCTCCGGCTGCGTGTCCGGGCGGAGCCCCGGATGCGCGCGTTCCAGCGCCTTGCCCTCCACGTCGACGTCGGGCAGCACCCGGTCGAGCCACCGCGGCAGCCACCAGGCTCGCGCCCCGAGCAGGTACATCAGCCCGGGGATCAGCACCATCCGCACCACGAAGGCGTCGAGGACGACCGCCGTGGCCAGACCGAAGCCGATCGAGGTGATGATCGGGTCGTCCTCGAACATGAACGCCGCGAAGACCGAGGTCATGATGACCGCGGCCGCGGTGACGACACGCGCCGAGTTCCGGAAGCCGTCGACCACGGCCTCACCGGTTTCGGCACCGTGGACGTGGGCTTCGCGCATCCGCGTGACGAGGAACACCTGGTAGTCCATCGCCAGGCCGAACACGACGCCGATGAGGAAGATCGGCATGAAGCTCACGACGGGCTGGCCCTCGAAGATCCCCAGCGCACCCTCCTGAAAGACCGCCACCGTGGCGCCCAGGGTGGCCAGCACCGAGAGCAGGAACCCGAAGGTGGCCGTGAGGGGCACCAGCAAGGAGCGGAACACCACCGTGAGCAGGATGAACGCCAGACCGACCACCACCGCGAGGTAGACGGGCAGGGCATCGTTGAGGCGGTCGGAGACGTCGGTCGTGATCGCGGTGAGCCCCGTGATGCCGATGGTGGCCCCCGTCTGGTCCTCGATACCGGGCTCGCCGTCGCGCAGGTCGGTCAACAGCTCGCCGGTGGCGGGGTCGTCGGGCCCGCTCTGCGGCACCAGGAGCAGCTGGGCTCCGGGTGGGGCCCGCTCGGCGCTCTGTGCGGCGCCCTGCTCGGTGGCAGGCTTCTGCTGCTCCTCGCCCGCCTCGCCCTGAGCCGCACCGCCTCCGAGCGCGGCCAGGTCCAGCACACCCACGACGTCGTCCTGGCCCGCGGCCCAGTCGGCCACCTCTGCGGTGGTCTCGGCGCGGTCCTCCTCGGGCACGTCGCGTAGGTCGACCACGATCTGGAACGGCGCCTCGCGGCCGGGTCCGAAGCCGTCGGCGAGCAGCTCGCTGGCCTGGCGCTGCGTGGTGTCCGAGGGGGCGGTGCTGTCGGTGGGGAACGCCAGGTACAGGTCCTTCAGCGGTATGGCCAGCGCACCGAGGCCGACGATGACGACGGTTACGGCCAGCACGGGAGCCCGCCCGACGAGGCGGGCCCAGCGCACCCCGTTGTTGAGGGTCCGACCGTGGTCGTCGCGGGCGGGGCGGTAGCGACGCACTCGGCCGCCGAACGCCCGGGACCCGAGCATCCCCAGCACCCCCGGAAGCAGCGTGAGGGCAACGAGCACGGCAACGAAGACGGTCGCCGCCGCGGCCAGACCCATGGTGGTCAGGAACGGGATGCGCACGACCGACAGAGCGGAGAGGGCGATGAGGACGGTGAGACCGGCGAACACCACGGCAGACCCGCCGGTACCGACCGCGACGCCGATCGCCTTGGCGCGGTCGTCGGTGTGCTCCAGCTCCGTGCGGTACCGCGCCAGGATGAAGAGGCAGTAGTCGATGCCCACGGCGAGGCCGATCATGGTGGCCAGCACCGGGGTCGTCGAGCCGAGGTCGAGGAAGGCGGTCGACGTGTACACGCCACCGAGACCGATGGCCAGGCCCACGACGGCGGTCAGGATGGGCAGGCCCGCCGCGACGAGCGAGCCGAAGGTGAGCAACAGCACCACGAGGGCCAGGCCGATGCCGATGAGCTCGGTGGAGCCGCCCGGAGGGGCGAAGGACTGCATACCGGGGCCGTTGGCCTCGACCCGCAGTCCGTCGTCGCGCGCGGTATCGCCCATCGCTTCGAGCACGGCATCCTGGCTGGCCGGCTCGACATCGCCCACGGTCTCGACGTCGAAGTCGAAGGTGATGACGCCGATGCGACCGTCGGGGCTCACGTTCGACAGCGCTGCCGCAGCGGCCTGCTGCTGCTCGGAGAGCTGTGGAGCGCCGGCGGCGCCCTGGTCCCCGCCTTCGCCGCTGCCTTCGGTGCCGGCTGCGCTCTGTTCGCCCGCGCCCTGTTGTTGGGCCTGCAGCGCGGTGACCGGGTTGACCGCCGCCTGCCCCTCCTCGGTGGACAGGGCGCCGGGCACCTGCGGCCCGTCGGCGATGTTGTCGATGAGGCTCTCGACCTGGCCCGCATAGGGGTCCTCGGCCAGGCTCCGACCCTCGGGCGCGGCGACCACGACGTTCACCGTGGCCGAGTCGAACGCGTCACCACTGTCGCCGAAGATCTCCGCCTGCAGGTCCGAGGCCTCCTCCGACGGGATGCCGGGGATGGAGAACGAGTCCACCAAAGGCTTGGAGAAGGCGGCGGCCGAGCCGAGCAGGGCCACCAGGAGGGTCAGCCAGACGACGAGGGTGACCGGCCACCGCCGGAAGGCGGTACTGCCGAGGCGGTAGAGGAACGTAGCCATGGGGGACTCCTGGGACGTGGGGTTCGCGCTGTCTAGCTGCCGAGCAGCGAGCGTGCGGTGGTGAGGGCGCGGTCGAAGTGGATGAGGACCGGACGCTCGTGAGGGTCCTCGATCGCGTCCTGCCACGCGGAGTCGAAGATCGCAGCGAGCAGGTTGACCGCCACCCGGGCACGCTGCGCCTGGAAGGCCGGCCCCTCTCGCGCGGCGATATGCCTGACGACCTCTGCGCTCAGCTGCTCGTACCGGCCCTGGAGGGCGGCCAGAAGGCGGGGCTCGCTGCGCAGCACCCGGTGCCCCTCCGCCAGGCGGTCACGTGCGGCAAGGTCCGACTCCAGCAGCGGGACGACGAGGGTGCGCAGGTCGGACACGAGGTCGTGCTCGGGGCCCCCGGCTCGGAAGGTCGCGACCGCGTCGGGGTCCAGCTCCGGCCACGGGCCCAGCACTGCATCGAGCTTGCCGGGGAAGTAGTTGAACAGGGTTCGACGCGAGACACCGGCGGCGGCGGCGAGGTCTTCCATCGTGAACCCGTCGAGACCGCGCTCTTCTGTGAGCCCGCGCGCGCAGCCGTTGATGCGCTGCAGGGTGACGTGACGCTCACGCTCCCGCTTGTTGCTGCACCGTGCACTCTTGAACACAGAGTGCATCTTGCACTAACAACCTGAAAGTGCAAACGTGCTCCGGGCAGCTCAGGTGCTGCGGGCCCTGGGCCGGGTGAAGCCCGCCCTGGACGAGAACGGGTACGACCACGCGTGGGGCCCTGGAGCAGATGCGCGGGGTACACGAGTCCAGCACAACGGATGCGACCGGGGGACCGCCGGTTGCCGCCACGTCAGTCGCTACAGTTCGGCCATGGCCGTGCAGCGGGTGCTTCCCACCGAGGAGGCGGAGGACCTGCTGGCCCTGGTGCGCGAGATCGCCGCCGAGGAGCTGCTGCCCGCGGCGGACGCCGCCGAGGCGGAGGGGCGGTTTCCGCGCGAGATCTACACCATGCTGGGTCAAGCGGGGCTGCTGTCCCTGCCCTACCCCGAAGAGCTCGGCGGCGGGGGGCAGCCGTACGAGGTGTACCTCCAGGTCGTCGAGGAGATCGCCTACGCCTGGATGTCCATCGGGGTCGGGGTCTCGGTGCACTCGCTCACCTGCTTCCCGCTCGCCCAGTTCGGGACCGCAGAGCAGCAGCATCGGTACCTGCCCGCCATGCTCTCGGGCGAGACGCTCGGGGCCTACTGCCTGTCCGAGCAGCAGTCGGGCTCCGACATCGCCAGCATGCGCACCCGGGCGGTCCCGCGCGAAGACGGGTACGCCGTCTCCGGGACCAAGGCGTGGATCAGCCACGCCGGCGATGCCGACTTCTACTCCACCTTCGCCAGGACCAGCGACGAGGGTGGGCGCGGCCTGTCCTGCCTGCTGGTGCCCGGTGACGCGCCGGGCCTGTCCTTCGGCGCGCGTGAACAGAAGATGGGCCTGGCCTGCGACCCGGTCGCCGAGGTCATCTTCGACGACGTCGTCGTCGAGGCCGACCGCATGGTCGGCCAGCCCGGCCAGGGCATGAGCATCGCCCTGGCCGCGCTGGACTCGGGCCGGATGGGGATCGCCGCCACCGCCACCGGGCTCGCTCAGCGCGCACTGGACGAGGCAGTTGCCTACGCCCGTGAGCGTGGACAGTTCGGCCGTCCCATCATCGAGCACCAGGGCCTGGCCTTCCTCCTGGCCGATATGGCGGCGGCGGTCGGGGCAGCCCGCGCGTCGTATCTGCACGCGGCTCGCCTGCGCGACGCCGGCCACCCGCACTCCCTGGAAGCCTCGGTCGCCAAGCTCACGGCAACGGACGCCGCGATGAAGGTCACCACCGACGCCGTCCAGGTCCTGGGAGGGTACGGCTACACGCGCGACTTCCCGGTGGAGCGATTCATGCGCGAGGCCAAGGTGACCCAGATCTTCGAGGGCACCAACC
Organism: Ornithinimicrobium sp.; assembly: GCF_035267225.1. GTDB lineage: Bacteria > Actinomycetota > Actinomycetes > Actinomycetales > Dermatophilaceae > Ornithinicoccus. The sequence continues at coordinate 12,225 of NZ_DATFMA010000110.1, read as the reverse complement.
AGATCCAGCGGCTGGTCATCTCCCGCCAGCTGCAACGCAAGTAACCCCGACCGCTCAGGAGTCACCGTGCAGATCACCTCAGACGTCGTCGCCCTGGTCACCGGCGGCGCCAGCGGCCTCGGCGAGGCCACCGCGCGCCGCATCCTCGACGAAGGAGGGTCGGTCCTGCTGGTCGACCTGCCCGGCGGCCGCGGTGAGGACCTCGCCGCCGAGCTGGGCGAGCGCGTTCGCTTCGCCCCCGCCGACGTACGGGACGAGCGGCAGGTGCGCGACGCCATCGCGACAGCAGGCGAGCTGGGCACGCTGCGAGTCGTGGTGAACTGCGCCGGGGTGGCCACACCCGGCCGGATCCTGTCCAAGCGCGGCACGCTGGGCCTCGAGGACTACCGGACGGTGGTCGAGACCAACCTGATCGGCACCTTCAACGTGCTGCGGCTGGCCGCGGAGGCGATGGCGGGCAACGAGCCGGTGGACGGCGACCGCGGTCTGGTCGTGATGACGGCCTCCGTGGCGGCCTACGACGGTCAGATCGGGCAGGCCGCCTACGCCTCGTCGAAGGGTGGGATCGTCGGCCTGACCATCACCGCCGCCCGCGACCTGGCCAGCAAGGGGATCCGGGTGATGACGATCGCGCCGGGGGTGATGGAGACCCCGATGATGGAGGGGCTGGGCGAGGACGTGAAACAAGGCCTCGAGGCGATGGTGCCGCATCCCTCTCGGCTCGGCCGGCCCAGCGAGTATGCCGCGCTCGTGGCCCACCTGGTAGCGAACCCGCTGCTCAACGGCGAGGTCATCCGCCTCGACGGCGCGTTGCGGCTCCCGCCACGCTAGCCCTCCGGGGCTACTCCTGGCCCGGTCTGACGATGGCCTTCACTGCCTTCGGGTCGCGGCTGGCGGCGGTCAACGCAGCCTCGACCTCGGAGAGGCCGAAGTGCCCGGTCACCATGAGGTCGAGGTCCACCCGGCCGGAGGCGACCAGTTCGATCGCCGTCGGCCACGTGTTGGCGTAGCGGAACGCGCCGGTCAACGTCAGCTCATGCTCCTGGATGTGCGGCAGGGGGAGGGTCACTTCGTCGCCGCCCATCCCCACGAGCGCGACCCGCCCGGCGCGACCGACGACGTGCACGGCGTCCCAGGTCGCGCGGCCGTTGCCGGAGCATTCGATGAGCACATCGGCCGACAGCCCGGCCTCCTCCAGCGACGTCTGGCTCACGTCGAGCACCCCCACGCCGGCGGACTGGGCGAGCTCGAGCCGGTGGGCGTTGACATCGGCCACCGTCACCGACCGGGCGCCGTAGGCGCGGGCCGCCATCGCGCTCGCGAGACCGATCGGGCCGGCTCCGTTGACGAGCACGCTGTCCTCCGGCGCGACGCGGGTGCGCCGGACCGCCCATACCCCCACCGACAGCGGCTCGATCAGGCCGGCGGCGTCGTCACTGACATGGTCCGGCACCGGATAGACGAAGCCGGCAGGCATCGCGACATACTCCGCGAAGGCGCCGTCGTAGGGCGGGGTGGCGAAGAACCGCACGCCCGGGCAGAGGTTGTAGCGTCCGAGCAGACACTGGCGGCACTGCCGGCAGGGCACCCCTGGCTCGATAGAGACCCGCTGGCCCTCCCCGAGCGAGGTGACCTCGGAGCCCACCTCGGCCACCACGCCCCCCGCCTCGTGCCCGAGCACCAACGGTGAGTCGACCACGTGCGGCCCGATCCTGCCGTGCTCGTAGTAGTGCACGTCGGAACCACAGACGCCGACCGAGCCCACGCGCACGAGCACCTCGTCCGGGGCCGGGGTAGGCCGGGGTCGCTCCTCGACCGCGACGTCACGCTCCCCGCGCAACACGCTGACCCGCATCGTCTCCACAGATACCGCTCCTTCGGCCGAGCTTGATGACCCCCACGTGTGCACGACTTGAACGTCGGCACACCTACGGTGCTCAGGTGTGAGCCTAGAGCAACAGGGCTCTGCGACAGGGAGATGACCGTGGAACGAGGGCACTCCCCCGGGATCGGCCTGACCCACACCCTGCTCCCGCGTCGACGCTGCACGAGGCCCTCTCGCCCGTGGAGCAACGTCTGATGCGTGACTCCCCCTGCGGGCCGACCTGTCCGGCGTGCTGCTGGACGCGCGGGGGCGCGAAGTCCGGACCGCGATCACCGACCGCCTCAAGGGTCGGCGAGGCTCCCGCAGCATGCGGCTGCCACCTCGGCGCTGGATCGCCAGTGCACGACCAGGAGCAGGTTCGGGTTGGTCCACAGCCTGGTCAACATCGTTGTCACCAGGTCCGCGCTGGTCCACACTCCTGCCATGTCTTCACGACGGCCTCTCATCGCACTCGCGGGGGCAGTCGCCCTCGCTCTCCTCGCCCCGCTGCAGACCCAGGCGGCGGGCTCGGCCTACGTCGCCCTGGGCGACTCCTTCAGCGCCGGAACGGGCACCCGGGCGCCGACGGACGGGTGCTACCGCTCCCCCTACGGATACCCGGCCCTGATCGCGGAGGCCCGCGCGCTGGATCTGGACTACCAGGCCTGCTCCGGCGCGGACACCTTCGACGTGCTGGCCAACCAGGTCGGGGCACTGGGAGAGGACACGACGTACGTGACCATGACGGTGGGCGGCAACGACGTCGGCTTCTCCCCCGTGGTCACCGAGTGCGCGCTGCCGTGGTGGATCAGCGACTGCTACGGAGCGATCGGGCAGTCCCGGAGCATCCTCACCGGCGCCCTGCCGGGGCGCTTCGACTCGGTGTTCAGCGCCGTCGCGAGCAAGGCGCCGAATGCCGCCGTCGTCGTCGGTGGCTATCCCAGGCTGTTCAACGGACAGGACTGCAGCTGGGCGACCTTCTTCTCCCGCCGAGAGATGCGAGCACTCAACGCGGCCACCGACGACCTGGACGCACTGATCCAGCAGCGTTCCACCGCGAACGGCCTCGACTACGTCGACCCCCGGCCCGCGTTCGATGACCATGCGGTGTGTGACGACGAGGAGTGGATCAACGGCTTCACCTTCCCCGTCGGGGAGTCCTTCCATCCCAACCGGGCGGGTCACGAGGCCTACGCCAACGTGTTCTGGCCGGGAGCCGGGACCACTGGGCTGAACCGTCTGGAGGCACAGCGGGGCCCGCACAAGGCGGAGTCAGGGCCGCTGCGCACTGGGTCGGCGGCGCAGGCAGTGCTCGACATGGACCTCACGAGTCCCAGCAACCTGCGCCAGGCCCGCGCAGCGGGGGTCAGCACGGCGCAGATTCGGGTCGCCGAGCGCGAGCTGCGCTCGGCCGACCCCACTCGTCAGGCCCGCGGCCTGGAACGCCTGCACCGCTTGGACGACAGCGGGCCGCGCGGCTTCGGCGGCAGCCCACGCAGACCATCCACGGGCCCGGTGCGAGACGCCGAGCCGCAGCGCTAGAGGCGTCCGCACGACGAGGCGGCAGGCTGGCCGGTGAACCGTCGGGCGGTCCAGTCGAGTAGGTCAGGGGCCAAGGCCGAGTCCTCGGCGACCAGGTTGAGGTGACCCCGGCCCGGGTAGGTCCGGTAGTCCACGTCGGTCCCTTCCGCGCAGCGCGTGCGCACGTAGTCGGCCTGCACCGACGGGGAGACGACCCGGTCACGCTCGCCCTGCGCCACCAAGAGCGGAACGTCCACCGAGCCGCTGGGCACGTTCGCGGTCAGCCGCTGCCCCAGCGTTCCGGTGTCCGCGGCGCGCTCGAAGACCGAGTCGCCGAGCAAGGCCGACTCGGCCACGGCCAGCACCGCGTCACCACCGATCAGGCACCGCTGAGCCAGGCTCTCCAGAGCGCGCTGCGTCTCCTCGTCGACGTAGTCGCTGGCGTCGACATCGTCGTACACCGTTTCGTAGGCGCGCAGCACGTAGGCGGCGAAGATGGTGCCGCCAGGAGCTGCGGTCACCCCGTCGATGAGCTCGGGTAGGTCACTCGCCGGCGCCATGGCGGCCACGCCCCGCAACGGCACCTCCGGTGCGTAGTCCGGTTGCAGCTGGGCAGCCCACAGGGCGGCGTGGCCGCCCTGCGAATGACCCCACACGGTGGTCTCCTGCGCGAGCGAGAGATCCGGGATCGAGCGGGCGGCGCGCACCGCGTCCAGCACTGACCGACCTTCACCCTGGCCGATGAGGTAGGGATGCGGCCCCGGGGTGCCCAGCCCGATGTAGTCCGTCGCGACGAACACCCATCCCCGGTCGAGCACCCTCTGCACCGCCACGGCTCCCCCGGTCTGCAGAGGCTCCTCGGCCAGCGAGGGCGCGCAGGCTCGCGCGTACCCGCTGGTGCCGTGCGCCCAGGCGACGACCGGTGAGGGCTGGTCGGTTGCCTCGGTGTCGGCGATGACCAGCCCGGTGGACTCCGCCGGCACCCCGTCCTCGCGGGTCGTCGTGTAGCGGATACGCCATGCCCGGGACGAGGGCGGCATCCCACGCGTGAAGGTCTCTGCGCTGAGCAACCGGCCCGGACCGGCGGGCGGCTTGGCCACGGGAGCCTCACGGCTCTGCAGCCCCGAGGAGGATCGATCCGGCGTGACACCGATCGCCACCGCGGCCACGACGGCGAGCGCGATGACACAGATCGCGACGATCCGGTGCATGGTGCTCACGCTTCAGTGTGACTCGCGTGGCGGGCGCTGACGGTGCGGGGGCACGCAGGTGCCCCGTGGGCCATGATGGGTCGGTGGACGAGCGCAACGTGCTGGGCGAGGAGCTGCAGGAATGCAGCACCGATCCGATGACCGGGTTCTTTCGGGACGGGTGTTGCTCCAGCGGGCCCGAGGACCAGGGCAGCCACACGATCTGCGCCGTGGTCACCGCGGATTTCCTGGACCACCAGCGCGAGCTCGGCAACGACCTGACCACGCCCCGGCCGGAGTACCGCTTCCCTGGCCTGACCCCAGGGGACCGCTGGTGCGTCACCGCGATGAACTGGGCCCGCGCCTACGCCGACGGCCGGGCGGCGCCGGTGGTGCTGGCCAGCACGAACCGGCTCGCGTTGCAGATCGTGCCGCGGGAGGTCCTGGCCGAGCACGCGGTCGATGTGCCCGAAGACCTCAGCTCCCTGGACTGACGAGCTTGGCGCTGCTCCGGGGCCGGCTCGGGCGCCGCCAGCGCGAGCGCCAGAGGTGAGTGCTCAGCGGCTCGGCCTTTGGTCGGCCACCGGGGGCTGGGCGAGAATCTCCTCCAGCACCGCCGGGTCCTGCAGCTCCATCCACGCGATGACGTCCTGGTATGTCGCGCAGTAGGTGTCAGGCTCGCCGCACACCTCTTTCATGAAGTCGGCGGTGGGTGGGTTGAACGAGTCACCGTTCCATCGGTTGAAGTGCCCGGCGACGAGAAGCGGAGCACGGTTGCCGTCGTAGGTCTGCTCGAAGAGATAGTCATACGTCTCGCGTACCTTCGCGCGCACCTCCGGTGCGGTCTCGGGCTGCGAGACACCTCCGTTGTAGGAGACCCAGAAGTTGTAGTCCATCACCGTCGTCATGCCGAAGGCCGGCGAGTAGGCGAACGGCATAGCGAACTCCCAGATGCCGTCCTTGCGCTCGGGCCAGGAGATCCCCGGCGAAGGGCTCGGGATCGAGGAGTCGTAGGTCAGCCCATGCGCCTTCCAGGCCGGTACGAGCTCATCCCACTGTCCCTCCAGACAGGGAGTACGGCCGCCGCGCACGGCCTCGGGGGGCACCCGCAGGTCGTCGACGTCGTCGGGATAGCCGTTCATCTGCTTCCAGCCGCGCATCATGGCGAAGAACTGTTCGAGCTCGCTGTCCCAGTCGGCCGTCGTCCAGTCGTCTCCACTGGGCTCGTGACCGGCGCAGAAATGGCCGTTGTAGTGCGTGCCGATCTCGTGACCTCGCGAGTAGGCCTCGTTGAGATCGTCGACCTGGGTCAGGATCTGCGGCCGGGGGCCCCCGTAGCCGATCGAGGCCACCCCCGGCGCGTGCCCGGGCCCGTCGTAGACAGCCTTCTCCTCGGCACGGTCGCCGAGGAGGTACAGCCCCGTCAAGAACGTGGTGAAGCGCGCGTCGTGCACCTCGGCGGCGTCCAGGAAACGTTGCCAGTTCGTGTGGCCGGCACCGCCGTCAAAGGAGAAGATCACGAACTGTGGCGGCTTCTGCCCCTTCTTCAGCTTTTCCATCGGAATGTTGGTTTCCGCTGGCTCGATCGGGCCACGCTTGTCGGCCTCTTTCACCTCGGTCAGCTGCATCGTCTCCAAGAATGCACCGACATTGACGATGGCCTGCGTGTTCTCGGGCGAAGCCGACGATGTCGCCTCGGGAGGCTTCTCGGCCGTGAGCATTCGAACCGCCATTACCGTGCACAGGGCGGCCACAAGACCGGCAATGGTGAGCATCGCGGCGCGTTGGGCCCTTCTATTCCCTCTTTCCCCCGCCATTGCACCAGAATGTCATCTGAGAATGCACACATTGTTGAGGCCGAAGCCGTGTCGGCCGGTGACCATCGACCAACGACGCCGACATCCGGCGCCGACGGGCAGCCGTGCTCACCCGGCTCATTGCCCTCTACTCCGCCAGCCGCCACGACGTGGCGCGGAACCGTCCCGCGGTGCACACGACGGCGATGTCCAGGTGGGCACCGTCGCGCAACGCCGCCGCCACGAGCTCGGCGTCGTCACCCCCGTCGGTGGTGGCAGTCACCTGCACCTCGATGGTGACGCTGGAGTACCTGGCCAGGGGCAGCGACGCACCCTCGTCGGCGACGAGGGTGGCCAGGTAGGGGGGGCGCGGCTCGAACTCCTCCTCACCGATCGGTGCCTCGACGCCGACCAGCCGGCCGGTCACAGTCGACTCGCCGGCCGCCGTGCAGCCGACCGGCTCGGTGAGCTCCTGCAGCTGCTCCGGTAGCGCGGACTCGCGCCCCTCGATCCAGACCACCCCGTCGGCCATCAGGGCGACATGGGGCTCGACCCCGGGCACCGTCCATACCTCCAGCTCCTCGCCCCCGGCGTACTGGCCGTCGGCACAGGCCGGCGTGGTCGCCACCCCCAGAGGCTCCCCTCGTCGCGGCACCCGGAGCGGGTCGCCGTAACCGGCGTAGGTCCGCCCGTCAAAGACGATCTCGGCGGCGCACGAGGAGTCCGGCGACTCGGTCTCCCCACTCATCGCGGCAAGCCAGGTACCGCCGGCCACCAGCGCGACCACGGTGGCGGCAACGGCGAGGGTCCACGCCAGCCGCCGCCCGACGCGCGCGGGCGCAGTGGCGGAGTCCCCTACGCCACTGCCAGCGGTCCGGCTCTGCTCGATCTGCTCCACTCCTCCTGGACGCACACGGGTCGAACTGTTGCTCTCCGGTCCTTCGGGTCCGGACTCAGGCACGGTGCGTTCACCTCAACCTTAGAGGTCGCGGCGCCGGCGCCGGTGCCGCCATTGATGCCACCTCGTGGCGTTACGGCACGTCATCGAGCTCCTCGACCGCTCGCCGGACTGCCGCCAGGCTGAGCCGCACGTCCTCCTGGCTCGTGGCCCAGTTGCTGACCGAGATGCGCAGCACCGCGCGTCCCTGCCAGGTGGAGCCCGACATCCAGGTGGTCCCGTCCTCGAGCACGGCCGCCACGACCTGGCGGGTTCGTGCGTCGGACCCGAACCGCACGCACACCTGGGTGAACACCACCTCGTTGACCACCTCGGCACCCGGAATGTCCGCGACGGCGGCAGCGAAGGACCGCGCATGGGCACAGAGCCGGTCCACCAGCTCCACCACCCCTGAGCGCCCGAGGCTGTGCAGGGTCGCCCACACCGAGAACGCCCGGCCCCGACGGGACAGCTCGGGCACCTTGTCGACGGGCTGACAGCTCTCGTCGCGGATCAGGTAGGCGCCGGTCACCCCCATTGACGCCTGCAGGGCCGCCTCGTCGCGCACCACCACGAGGCCGCAGTCGTAGGGCACGTTCAGAGTCTTGTGGGCATCCGTCGCCCAGGAGTCCGCACCGTGGACTCCGTCGACCAGGTGAGCATGGGTCGGCGACGCCGCGGCCCAGAGCCCGAAGGCCCCGTCCACGTGCACCCAGGCGCCGTGGTCGTGCGCCATCGAGCACAGGGCCGGGAACGGGTCCGACCCGCCGGAGTGGATGTTGCCCGCCTGCAGCACGACGAGCGTGGAGCCCGGGCCGCCGTCGGCCAAGGCCTGCGCGAGGGCGTCGGGGCGCATCAGCCCCTGCACATCGACGGCCACCGTCTGCGGCTCGCCCAGCCCCGCATACCGGAGCGCGACGTCGACGGACACGTGTCGCTCCTCGCCCACCAGCACCCGCACCGGCGGACCTCCCGCGAGGCCACGGCGCGCCGCATCCCACCCCGAGCGCCGCAGCACCTCGTCGCGACCGGTGACCAGCCCGGTGAAGTTGGCCATGGTCGCTCCGGTGGTGAAGCCGACGGCGCTTTCGGCCGGCAGACCGAGCAGCTCCAGCAGCCACGAGGAAGCCAGGTCCTCCACCGCGGTGTGGGTGGGCGTCAGGTCGCGCAGCCCGGAGTTCTGGTCCCAGGCGGTGCTCAGCCAGTCGGCGGCCAGGGCCGCCGGGTGCGAGCCACCGATCACGAAACCGAAGAAGCGCCCGGCCGCCATGGCGTTGAGACCTCGCGCTCCCTCCTGCCCGAGCAGCTCGACGGTGTCTTCCGGGGGGCGGGGGCTCGGGGGCAGGGTCGTACCCAGCGCCGCCATGACCTGCTCCGTCGTAGCCTGCGGGGGCACAGGCCGCTCCGGCAGGCTCGCCAGCCACGCGTCGGTATGCCGGCGGGCAGCGTCCAGTGCCGCCGCGAAGTCCTCCATCTGGTCAGTGTGGCGCGGCGGAGGCGCAGCGCACCAGCCGCACGCTACTGATCCGCGGTCCGCTCGCCGGCGAGGCTGTCCAACAGGGTCGTCAAAGCGGCGGCCGCCTCATCGAGGCGAGCCACGAAGGTCCCGACGTCACGGGCCTGCGTGCGGTGCGAGGTCACCAGGAACTCGTAGACGTCCGGCAGCGCCGTGTAGTTGACCCCCAGGCCTCCCTCGCTGGTCGGGGCGAAGCACATGCCGACGATCTGGTCGTGGTCCCCGATGCTGGAGGTGGACAGGAAGTCCGTCTTCAGACGCCCGTAGCTCACATCATCGAGCACCGGGAGGCGCACGCCGCGTGCCGCAGCGATCGAGGCCAGCCCGGTCAGGTGCCGGTCGATCCCCTGACCCGTCTTGCATGCCTTGATCCACTCTTTGTGGGCCACCAGGGCCGCGTTCAGATGCCGCGCCTGCGCGGTGCCGTCCCTGAGCGCTCGCACGAGGTCCACCGCCTCGGGAGTCACCGAGCGCAGGCACTCCGTCCGCCCGGCGCTGTAGTGGCGCGTGTCGACGGCCTCGTAGGTGCTGCGCACCCGTTCGTAGGTGGAGAGCTGCGCATACAGCATCATCCACTGGCACAGCGCGTCGTCGCTGACGCGGAACGGTAGGTCGGCCGGCACCGGGCGGGCGACCCGCACCGTGTCCAGTCGCAGCTGCCCCGCCTCCTGCTGGTAGGCATCGAGCTCCACCCTCAGCTCGGTGGCGAGGTCGTCCGGATAGGTCCATTCCACGCTCTCGACGGGTGCGGACGCGTACGCGGGGTCGGCCCGGGCAGTCCAGACATCGGACTGGGCATGCCGAAGCACAGCCTTGAGCGTGGCCGCGTCGACCTGGCTGTGCTCGAGGTGCATGCCCACGAAGTCGTCGACGAGACTGACCTGGTAGGTGATCGGCGTGTAGGCCCAGGCCTGCCCCGGCGAGAAGGCAGCACGCCACAGGTGCTCCTGCGTGCTCCCCGCGGCGCGGTCGAGGTGGACCACGAACAGCACCTCCGCGAGCCGCTCGTAGACGCGCTGGTTGGCCGGGTCGTCCAGGAGCCGGTCCAGGTACGCCGACGCCCGGGCGCTGCCGAGGTAGGAGACGGCGGTGAAACCCGGGTCGAGGGCGGGCCCGGCGAGATCGGCACGGTGGAGCGCTTCCTGGATGGACTGGGCAAGCGTCTCGCGTGCCAACGGATGACCAGCCGAGTCGCTGACCTGCGCCACGACGAACCGGTCGTCCACCAGCAGCCCCACCTCTCGCCGCTGGGGGCTGTCGTCGGCCGGGCGGAACTCGTCCGTACTCGTCCCCGGGTGGCGCAGCCCTCCTGCGAGCACCTCTCGCTGCAGTCCGCAGACGCGTTCACCGCGGGGCGTCTGCTCGACGGGGAGCTCGCCTCGCAGCCAGGCGAGGTGCACCCCGGCCAAGCGCTGGATGACACCGGCCGCGTGGGCGGCGTGGGCGGTGTGGGTCTGCGCGGACACCTGAGACGCCGCCGCTGCACCCGGCTCCGAGCTGCGGGGGACAGGCGGGCGAATCTGGAAGCCCACGCTGCTGGTCAGAGGAAGGGGGGTGCGCACGTCCAGGTAGCCACGCAACCAGGCGGTGGAAAGCCAGCTGCGTCCGGCCGTCCGCTCCGAGGCGGCGAACTCCTCGAGGGCGGACTGGCAGACGGGGCCGACCCCGTCCAGGGTGCGCTGCACCGCGTCGCGCGCTTCGTCCTGCTCCTGCCGGCTCAGCAGGGGCTGCACCGCGACCAGATACTTCTGCAGGGTCTGGGTCAGCGGCGGCACGGGCAGGGGGTCCATGCGGTCAGTCTGCCGTCGATCGTGCCCGTCCGCCGGTGAAAGCTCAGGGCGCACTCGACCCACCGGAGCCGTCCTCCCGTTCTCAACTCTTTGGTTGACGACCACCGAACACCTCGCCTAGGTTGTATCCAACCGTTTGGTTGAAAAGGAGGTCGCATGGCCGACCAGCTGTCCCGGGTTTTCGCAGCGCTCGCCGACCCCACCCGGCGGGACATCATCGACCGCCTGAGTAGCGGCGACGCGACGGTCACCGCCATCGCCGCGCCGTACGACGTCTCCATCCAGGCGGTGTCCAAGCATGTCAAGGTGCTCGAGGATGCCGGTCTGGTCACCCGCAGCCGGCAGGCCCAGCGGCGCCCGGTCCACCTCGAGGCCGAGGTGTTCGACCTGGCCAGCATGTGGCTCGAGCGCTACCAGCGCCGGGCCGAGGAGCGCTTCCAGCGTCTCGACACCCTCCTCGACGACCTCGACGAGGACGGCACCCCGCTCACCCACCCTCGAACAGCCCAGAAGGGACAGGCATCGTGACCACGCCAGGCACAGACATCACCCGAGCCCGGATCGAGGCGGACGAACGCGTCCCCATGATCCACATCTACCGCGACTTCGCCGCCACCCCGGCGCAGCTGTTCCGGGCGCATACGGACCCCGACCTGTTCGCCCGGTGGATCGGCCCCGCCGGCATGGGCGTCGACATCGGCTACTGGGACGCCCGCGACGGCGGGTCGTGGCGGTACACCGCCGGCCACGGCGAGGAGTCGACGGCGTTCCGCGGCTGCTTCCACACCGTGAGCGAGGAGCGCGTCGTGCAGACGTTCAGCTGGGAGGAGATGCCCGACGCTGTCGCCCTGGAGACGCTGACTCTCGATGAGATCGGCGCCGGCCGCACCCGGCTGCACGCCACGAGCCTGTGCGGGTCCTTCGAGGCCCGGGACGGCTTGTTGGCCAGCGCCATGGAGACCGGCGTCAACGACGGCTACGACGCGATCGACCGGATGCTCGAGGCAGGAGAGCTGTGAGCGGCCTGCCTTCGGAGCCCGCGGCACGGCATCGAGCCGTCACCGAGCGGTTCACCGCGATCGTCCGCGCGACCGACAGCTGGGACTGCGCTACGCCTGTGCCCGGTTGGCTCGCGCGCGATGTGGTCGCTCACCTCGTCGGATGGTTCCCCGGCTTCCTCGCCTCCGGAGCCGACGTGCGGCTGCCCACCGGGCCGGCGGTCGAGGACGACCCCCGAGGCGCGTGGGAGCTTCAGGCTGTCGCCGTCCAACGACTGCTCGACGACCCCGAGACGACCGGCCGAACCTTCTCGAACCCCCATACCGGGGACCATCGCCTCGACGAGGCCATCGACCGCTTCTACACCTCCGATGTCTTCATGCATACCTGGGACCTGGCGCGGGCCACCGGAGCGGACGACAGCCTGGACGCTGCCGAGTGCGCGCGGATGTTCGCCGGGATGGAGCCCATGGCCGACCTGCTGCTGGCCTCGGGTCAGTACGGACCACAGGTGCCAGTGCCCGACGACGCGTCGGCTCAGGACCGGCTGCTCGGCCTCATCGGGCGCGACCCGGACTGGCGGCCCTAGGTCAGCGCTCCGTCGACTGGGAG
>NZ_DATFMA010000109.1:0-32428 GCF_035267225.1 Ornithinimicrobium sp. | reverse complement strand
GGTCCGCACGCTGGGCCAGCTCCTCGTGCCGCTGGCCATCGCCTTCTTCGGGTTCGGCCGGGACGACTCCGGCAGCTTCATGCTCGGGCCCGAGACCTTCGTCGTCATCGCCGCGGTCGCCGGGGCGCTCGGCGTCATCCCTTGGCTGACCACCTACTACCGGCTGACCGAGACCCAGATCCAGGTGCGCCGGGGTTTGCTGAACCGCAAGCTGCTCACCGCTCCCTTGGGCCGGGTGCGCAGCGTCGACCTGGAGTCCAAGCTCATGCACCGCGTGCTGCGGCTGTCGAAGGTATCCATCGGCACCGGGGTCGACTCGACGAAGATCGACCTCGACGCCCTGTCGGTCGACCAGGCGGGCCAGCTCTACGACTACCTCATGGCCCGCAAGCGCCAGCTCTCCGACGCCGGCTCCTCGTCCGACAGCACATCGACCGCGGGGGAGCAGGCAGGCTCCTCTCGCCAAGCCGGGACGGCGCCCGTGGACGACGCGGACGCACCCGACGTCGAGCTCGCCCGGATCGACTGGTCCTGGCTGCGGTACGCCCCGTTCAGCCTGGCCAGCCTCGTCGTCGTCGCCGGTATCGGGGCTGTGGCCGGACAGTTCATGGGCGAGATCGACGTCACGGTGCAGGCATCCTCGGCGCAGGAGCTGTATGACTGGTTCACCGGGCAGGCCCTGCTCATACTGGCGCTCCTGACGGCGGTCGCCGTTCTGATCGGGTGGCTCCTGCTGTCCACGCTGACCTACATCATCTCGTGGTGGAACCTGCGCCTGACCCGCATGGGTGAGGGCACCCTGCGGCTGAAGCGCGGGCTGCTGACCACGAACTCGACCAGCGTCGAAGAGGCCAAGATCCGTGGCGTCTCGATGACCGAGCCCGCGCTGCTGCGCTTGGTCAAGGGCGCGGAGCTGTTCACCCTCTCCACCGGCGTGGGCGACGGCGGCCAGACCAAGGTGCTCCCGCCCTGTCCGCGGGCGGTCGCGGTGCGTGTCGGGCACGAGGTGCTGGAGGAGCAGGGTGCCCTGACCATCTCGCTACGCCGCCACGGCCCCGCAGCCCGGCGGCGGTGCTACATCCGCGGCTTCTGGGCCACCCTCGTCCCGACCGTCGGCATCATCGTCCCCACGTGGTGGTTCGACTGGCCCTGGTGGGTGCCGCTGCTGGTGTTCGCCGTGTGGCTCGCCGGCTCGTTGCCGCTGGCCGAGATGGAGTACCGCACCCTGGGGCACGGGCAGACCCAGGCCTGCGTGGTGAGCCGGCACGGCGCGCTCGGACGCAGCCGCGAGGTCCTGGAGCGAGCCGGCGTCATCGGGTGGGTGATCCAGCAGTCGTTCTTCCAGCGCCGGGTGCGTCTGGCCACTCTGGTCGCCACCACGGCTGCCGGCTCGGAGTCGGTGAGCATCCGTGACATCCCGCTGGATGACGCGGTGGCCCTGGCCGCGAGCACGACGCCGGAGGCGGTGGGCGAGTTCCTCGACGAGGGGGTCAGGTCCAGAAGTCGAACCACAGACGCATCTCCCATTCCTCACGGGGGATGACCTGCGCGGTGTACACCGGGTAGAACCACACGAACAGCGCCACCGCCGCCGTGGTGTAGCCGACCACGATGACCGCCCCGATGCGGCGGCGCCGTGGTGAGGCTCGCTCACCGCCGAGCACGAGGGCCATGCAGGCGACGACGACCAGCACCAGCCAGGGCACGAACGCCACCGCGTAGAAGGAGTAGATGGTGCGCGACTGGTACAGGAACCACGGCAGCCAGCCCGCCGCGATCCCGGACAGCGCGGCCCCGGCGCGCCAGTCGCGGCCGAACACCCACAGGAACAGCACCACCAGGAGCCCGGCCGTCGCCCCCCACCACACGAACAGGTTGCCCAGCGAGGCGATGTAGCTGACGCACTCGGCTGCCTCACACCCGTCCTGGCCGCGCTCGGGCCACTCGGAGAAGAACAGGGTCGGGCGCCCCTGCACCGTCCACGACCAGGGGTTGGAGGACCAGGCGTGCTCGTTCTGCAGGTCGACGTGGAAGCTCCAGATCTCGCGGTGGTAGCTCCACAGCGAGCGCAGGGCGTCGGGGACGAGACGGGCCGCCCCGGCCGCAGGGTGGTCGGCGGCCCACTGGCGCTTGTAGCCCCCGTCGGTGAGCAACCAGCCGCCCCAGGTGCCCAGGTAGGTCACCGCCGCCACCGGGACGGTCAGCAGGAACGCCGGGATGCCGTCACGGACGACCCCGGCGCTGAACCAGCGGCGTGCCCCCGCCGCGCGCCGGGCGCCGACGTCCCACCAGACGGTCATCAACCCGAACACCGCCAGGAAGAACAGCCCCGACCACTTGGTGCCGACGGCCAGGCCCAGGCTGACCCCGGCGGCGAGGCGCCACCACCGCATCCCGAGGCGAGGGCCCCACGCGAAGGGGCTTGCGGACTCGGTGGACGTCAGGGCGCTGACACGGTCGGCCAGTCGCCGGCGTCCGTCCTCACGGTCGCGGACGAGGCACCAGAAGGCCACCAGCACCCAGAACATGAGGAACACGTCCAGCAGCCCGGTGCGCGAGTGCACGAAGTGGTGCCCGTCGACCGCCAGCAGGGTCGCCCCCGCGGTGGCCAGCAGAGCGTTGTGCCACAGGTGCCAGACGATGCGCCCCAGCAGCAGGATGGACAGCGTCCCGACCACCGCGGCGGCAAGACGCCATCCGAACGAGGAGTCCACGCCGACCAGCGCTTCCCCGACGCCGAGCATCCACTTACCGACCGGGGGATGGACCACCAGGTCCGGGGTGGTGCCGAACACGTCCGCGTCGCCCGCGGTGAACAGCTCGTCCGGCTTCTCCAGGCCCTCACGGATGTCGCGCTCGTAGCCGAAGCGGATCAGCGACCAGCCCTGCTTGACGTAGTAGGTCTCGTCGAAGACCAGCTGATGCGGGTGGCCGAGACGGAAGAAGCGCAGGGCCCCGCCCGCGACGGTGGCCAGCAGGACGCCCAGCCACGCCCACCGAGCCTGAGTTGGCGACGGCGAGGCGCCGAGCAGCCGTTCGCGCAGTGAGGAGGCGCCCTCGCGGCCCGACGCTGCACGAGGTGGCGGCGCCGTGAGGCTCGTCACGTTGGCCATCGTAGGCAGTGGCAACGTGTGGCTACCCTGCCGCGGCGATCAGGGTGGGCTGTACTCTGAAGAGGTGGTGACATCGACGATCTCAACGGAACGGTCGGCCAAGACCAGCAGCATTCTGTTGAAGACCACGATGGCCCTCACCGGGCTCATCTTCGTCGGGTTCATCCTCGCCCACATGTACGGCAACCTGATGATCTTCGGCGGCGAGGACACCTTCAACGAGTACGCCGAGCACCTGCGCGAGCTCGGCAGCCCCACCATCCCGCACTCCGGCGTGCTGTGGGTGCTGCGCGTCGTGCTGCTGGTGAGCCTGGCCCTGCACGCCTACGCCGCCTTCGCGCTGTGGTCGCGCGCCTCCGGAGCCCGCCAGACGCGGTATGCCGTGCGTACTGCGATGCGCCAGGTGTGGATCTCGCGGGCGATGCGCTGGGGCGGGGTGGCCCTGCTGCTGTTCGTGGTGTTCCACATCCTGCACTTCACCACCAACA
The DNA here is from genome assembly GCF_035267225.1 of Ornithinimicrobium sp. Lineage (GTDB taxonomy): Bacteria > Actinomycetota > Actinomycetes > Actinomycetales > Dermatophilaceae > Ornithinicoccus. The sequence continues at coordinate 28,827 of NZ_DATFMA010000109.1, read as the reverse complement.
CCATCCAGATCAACGGCGACTTCGCCGACCCCGCCGGACGCCTGGTCTCCAGCTTCGAGGTGTGGTGGGCGGTGCTCATCTACACCGCTGCCGTCCTGGCCCTGGGGATGCACCTGTGGCACGGGATCTGGGCGGCAGGCATGACCTTGGGGCTCAACACGAGCCTGGCGGCCGCCGAGCGGCTCCGGATCGCGGCCGTGGCGGTCGCCGCCGTGACCGTCGTCGGCTTCCTGACCCCACCCTGGGCCATCCTCGTGGGGCTGGTTCCTTGACAGGGCACGTGCCGCACGAGCCGGAGAGGACACGATGACTGACATCGTCGAGCAGCAGCGCCGCGTCGAGGCTACCCTCACCGAGACCGAGGAGCCGCGCACCGACAGCGACTTCTTCGACCTCGGCGACCCGATCGGCGACGGCGCCGCGCCGCACGGGCCGATCGGGGAGCGGTGGTCGAAGCGCAAGTTCGAGGCCAAGCTGGTCAACCCGGCCAACCGGCGCAAGCTGTCGGTGATCATCGTGGGCACGGGGCTGGCGGGCGCCTCGGCCGGCGCGACCCTGGGCGAGGCCGGCTACCACGTGAAGAACTTCTGCTACCAGGACAGCCCCCGCCGGGCGCACTCCATTGCGGCTCAGGGCGGCATCAACGCAGCCAAGAACTACAAGGGCGACGGCGACTCGATCTACCGCCTCTTCTACGACACAGTCAAGGGCGGGGACTACCGCTCCCGGGAGTCCAACGTCTACCGCTTGGCCGAGGTCAGCGCGGACATCATCGACCAGTGTGTGGCCCAGGGGGTGCCGTTCGCGCGCGAGTACGGCGGGATGCTCGACAACCGCTCCTTCGGTGGGGTGCAGGTCTCGCGCACGTTCTACGCTCGAGGTCAGACCGGGCAGCAGCTGCTGATCGGGGCCTACCAAGCCCTGGAGCGCCAGATCGCTGCCGGCTCGGTGGAGATGTACACGCGCCACGAGATGCTCGAGCTCGTCGTGGTCGAGGGGGTCGCACGCGGCATCATCGCCCGCGACATGGTCACCGGTGAGATCGAGACGCACCTCGCTGACAGCGTGGTGCTGGCCACCGGCGGGTACGGCAACGTGTTCTACCTGTCCACCAACGCCATGGGCTGCAACGTCACCGCCACCTGGCGGGCGCACCGCAAGGGCGCCCACTTCGCCAACCCGTGCTACACCCAGATCCACCCCACCTGCATCCCGGTCTCGGGGGACTACCAGTCGAAGCTGACCCTGATGAGTGAGTCGTTGCGCAACGACGGGCGCATCTGGGTGCCGAAGAAGGCCGAGGACTGCGACAAGGACGCGCGCGACCTCGACGAGGACCAGCGCGACTACTACCTCGAGCGCATCTACCCCGCGTTCGGCAACCTGGTCCCGCGGGACATCGCCTCCCGGGCCGCCAAGAACGTGTGCGACGAGGGTCGCGGGGTCGGCCCGGGCGGGCTCGGGGTCTACCTCGACTTCGCCGACGCCATCGACAGACTCGGCCGCTCCGCCGTGGAGGCGAAGTACGGCAACCTCTTCGACATCTACCAGCGCATCACCGGGGACAACCCGTACGAGGTGCCGATGCGCATCTACCCCGCCGTGCACTACACGATGGGCGGGCTGTGGGTGGACTACGACCTGCAGTCCAGCATCCCGGGGCTCTTCGTGGCCGGTGAGGCCAACTTCTCCGACCACGGGGCCAACCGGCTCGGTGCCTCAGCGCTGATGCAGGGCCTGGCCGACGGCTACTTCGTGCTGCCGAACACGATCCGCGACTACCTCGCCGACGGGCCCTACAAGAAGATCGAGAAGAACGACCCGGCGGTGGTCGAGGCGGAGCAGGCCGTGCGCGAGCGCATCGATCACTTCCTGACCATCAACGGCACCACGAGCGTGGACACCTATCACAAGGCCCTCGGCAAGATCATGTGGGACAAGTGCGGGATGGAGCGCTCAGAGGAAGGGCTGACCGAGGCGATCGCCGAGATCCGGGAGCTGCGCCAGGACTTCTGGCGCAACGTGCGGGTGCTCGGCGAGGCTGACACGATCAACCAGTCGCTGGAGAAGGCCGGCCGAGTGGCGGACTTCCTCGAGCTGGGGGAGCTGATGTGCATCGACGCGCTGCACCGCAACGAGTCGTGTGGGGGTCACTTCCGGGTCGAGTCGCAGTCCGAGGACGGGGAGGCGGTGCGTAAGGACGACGAGTTCGCCTACGTCGCCGCGTGGGAGAACAACCCGGACGGGCCGCCGGTGCTGCACAAGGAGAACCTCGAGTACGAGTTCGTCGAGATGAAGCAACGGAGCTACAAGTGAAGATCAGCCTCAAGATCTGGCGTCAGCCGAAACGCGATGCCGACGGCGCGATGGTCGACTACACCCTCGACGAGGTGTCGGACGACATGTCCTTCCTGGAGATGCTGGACGTCCTCAACGAGCAGCTGATCGCCGAGGGTGAGGAGCCGATCGCCTTCGAGCACGACTGCCGGGAGGGAATCTGCGGTTCCTGCGGCGTGGTCATCAACGGTGAGGCGCACGGCCCGGAGGTGACCACGACCTGTCAGCTGCATATGCGCTCGTTCTCCGACGGTGACGAGATCGTCATCGAGCCGTGGCGCTCGGAGGGCTTCCCCGTGCTCAAGGATCTCGTCGTGGATCGCAGCTCCTTCGACCGCATCATGCAGGCGGGGGGCTTTATCTCCGCCAACACCGGCGCGGCGCCGGACGCCCACGCGACCCTGGTGCCCAAGGACAACGCCGACCGCGCGTTCATGGGAGCCGAGTGCATCGGCTGCGGCGCGTGCGTGGCCGCCTGCCCCAACGCCTCCGGCATGCTCTTCGTGGGCGCGAAGGTCACGCATCTGGGGGAGCTTCCCCAGGGGCAGCCCGAGCGCCACGCCCGCGTGGTCGCCATGACCGAGCAGCACGACGCCGAAGGCTTCGGTGGGTGCACCAACCTCGGCGCCTGCTCGGTCGCCTGCCCCAAGGGCATCCCGCTGAACGTCATCTCCCAGCTGAACCGCGACCGCCAGCGGGCCGCCCTGCGCTCGAGTGACTGACCGGCGGTGACGGGCTGCGTCGTGCTGGCGGCCACTCCGATCGGGGACGCCCAGGACGCCTCGCCCCGGCTGCTACAGGAGATCTCCACCGCCGGCGTGGTCGCCGCGGAGGACACCCGGCGGCTGCGTCGCCTCTGTGACCGCCTCGGCGTCACCCCGCAAGGTCGCCTCATGAGCTACCACGAACACAACGAACGGGCGCGCACCGAGGAGCTGATCGGGCTGATCCAGTCCGGAGAGCGCGTTCTGATGGTGACCGACGCCGGGATGCCGTCGGTCTCCGACCCCGGCTACCGCCTGGTGGCCGAGGCGGTGCGGCACGACATCGCCGTCACGTGCGTGCCGGGCCCCAGCGCCGTGCTCATGGCACTTGCGGTCTCCGGGCTGCCGGTGGACCGGTTCTGCTTCGAGGGGTTCCTGCCACGGAAGGCCGGCCCTCGCGACCGTGCCTTGGCCGAGCTCGTCACGGAGCGGCGCACGATGGTGTTCTTCGAGGCGCCGCACCGGCTGGGGGCGATGCTGACCTCGCTCGCGCGCTGGTTCGAGGCCGACCGGCCGGCGGCCGTGTGCCGCGAGCTCACCAAGACCTACGAGGAGGTCAAGCGGGGCGGGCTGGCCGAGCTTGCCGAGTGGGCGCAGAGCGAGGTGCGTGGCGAGATCACCGTCGTGGTCGCCGGTGCACCGTCTGAGGACCATGAGCCTGACCTGGAGGCCGTGAGCGACGCGATCCGGCAGCGCGTCGAGGACGGAGAACGGCTCAAGGACGTGTGCCGCGAGGTCGCCGGCCAGACGGGGTTGTCCTCGCGCCGGCTCTACGAGGCCGTCGTGACCCGACCCCGGCCCTGAGGTGCTCCAGGTGCCGACCGAAGCCCTAGAGCCTGGTGCCGGCGTGCTCCTCTGCGGTGACGCCTTGGGGCGGTATGTCGTCGTGACCGTCGATGACCAAGGCGTGGATGACGCCGTTCGCATGCCTCAACCAGGACCGCGAGCCCTCGAGCTCGATGCGCTGGTCGTGCTCACGGTCTTCGAGCACGAGAATGCGGATGCTGACCCGTGCCTTGACCTGCACGTCAAGGGTGGACCTGGCGAAGGCGTAGATGAGCTCGAAGTCCTCGTGCCTCAGCCCACCGAGCCCGTTCGGGTGCAGCACGTAGACGTGGGTGGGGCTGACCGCCACGATGAGCCGGACCCCCTCGCCGTCTGAGGCGGACGCCATGCCGCCGATACTCCCGGCGGTCGACCCGATGGCCTGCCCCACGGCTCCGCCGACGGAGTCTCCCAGGATGCCGCCGATGGTGGAGCCGATCATGGAGCGGCCCACGAAGCCGCGCGGCAGGAATACCCCCGCCACCATGATGTCGTCGTCACCGGTCGCGCTCTTCGCCCCGTGGATGATCTGCTCGTTCGTGACCATGAACCCCCCTGTGCGTCTTTGCTCTAGGAATAGTAGCCCGCGGCGGCCATCGCGGTGTCGCGGTACTTCTGTTTCCGCCGCGAACGACGCCACATGGCGAACAGCAGCCAGAACACTGCGACGAGCGCGAAGATCACCAGGATCGGCAGGAAGATCGCGATCAGGCTCAGGCCGAGCGACGCCCCGTCCTCGGCGGCGGAGACCACCGGCGCCCCCATACCCATCGTGGTGCCGTTGACGAACGGCCGGGTCAGTGCCTTGCCGCTGTGCATGATCCCCGCGGTCACCACGCCGGCGACCACGCCGACCCAGGGGTTGTCCTGCATGAACGACGATCCCTCTTCCAGGTCCTGGGCAGCCTGGGTGGCGGCGAAGATCAGCCCCCCCGTGGCCGGGCGGATGAAGGTGCCGATGGCGTCGTTGAGGTGGTCGACGATGGCGATCTTGTCGAGCACGACCTCGCTGAACAGCAGGACCGCCGCCGCGCCGATCGCCCAGTCCGACTCGATCCAGGCGAACTGGGAGGGCAGGGCGAGCACGTCGGTGAAGCGTGCGGTGAGCGCGACGATGAGGAACGGGATGTAGGCGTTGAGGCCAGCCGCGGCCGACAGCCCGGTGCCGGTGAGAGCTGCGAGCATGTCGGGCCTCCTCGTTCAGTCGCTCCACCAGTGAACCACGCCTGGATGAGATGACTCTGAGTGCCCGCCGGCCTCCCTCACACAGCGCGGGGTATGCGGATGAGCTGGCCGACCGAGATCGCGTCAGGGTCGACGATGGTGTGGGCATTGGCCGCGACGAGCTGCGGGTACTGCGCGCCCGCACCGAGCCGGTCTTGCGCGATGGACCAGAGGGTGTCCCCTGACCTCACGACGTACTCGTCGTACACCCTGTAGTCGGCCATGATCTGGTTGCCGTGCAACACCGGCACGATGACCTCGTCGGTGCGCACGGGGTTCTCGGTGGGCGGCACATGGAAGACGTGGAGGAAGAGCCGGGGCAGCGTGAACCCAGCCCCCGAGACATCGACCTGGATCTGGAACTGGTCATGCCCGCCAGCGCCATCGCCGGCGGTGAAGAAGCCGGTGACCGAGTCGTGCCCCTCTGTGACCTCGTACTGGAAGTGCGCTTCGAACGCTCCACCGGCGATGCCGCTGACCTGGATGACATCACTGACCAGGTCGTACGGCTGGGGCTGCTGAACGATGATGGACATGAGATCTCTCCTCGGTGGTCGTGACCGATGAGAGGGCGCCGACGCCGACGTGATACGTCAGCCACGGACGAAGAGCCGGCGCCTTGCCACGTACCTAGGACAGCCAGCGGCGCAGCTTCTTCTTCCGCGCAGCCCTCCATGACCGGGTGAACCGCTCCTCGGCCTCGCGGCCGCGTTGCTCCTCGGCGGCGTACCAGCGGCCCAGGGCGAACGCCGACGCGGGGCTGGCCTCCTGAGCTTGCTCGTGCAGCCACGTGCGCAGCACCACGGTGTCCTGGTGCTCGCCGAGGTCGGCCTGCACCTGCTCCATCGCCTGAGCCAGCCGCACGGCCGGCTCGCCGAAGGAGGGGCTGAGGGCCTCCGCCGCGTAGCGGGCACGCTTGGCCTTCTTACGGACCTCGTGCAGGTCGGCAGCGTGCAGGTCGGCATCGTGCGCGCCGGGATCTGCTCCGTCTTCCCCTGGCGCGGCCGTCGCGACCGAGCGCCGCAGCGAGCGGAAAGCACGCCGCACGCGAGCCGGCAGCACGTCTGCGGCCGGGAGTCGTCCGGCGGGTGTCGTAGCGGCGGCGTCGGTCAGCTCGACCAGCTGGCGCACCAAGGCCTGATACCGCTCCGAGTCGAGGCTCCCCACCACGTCCTCGTGGTGGATGCGATAGCGCTCGTGCAACCGACGGGCGACATCCCGCGCGAGCTGTCCGCCCGGTGTGTCATCGCCTTCCTGCTCGGCCACGCGCTCCATGCGCTCGAGCATCACCTCGGCGTCGCGAGCCGGGGCGAGATGCTCGCCCAGCCACTTCAGATCCGCGCGCAGCGACTCGCTCTGCTCCGCCGGCAGCAGCGGGCCGAAGGTCTTCAGCGCACTGCGCAGGCGCCGGGCGGCGACCCGCATCCGGTGCACGCTGTCCGGGCGGTCCAGGCGGACCAGGGGGTCGTAGGTGCGCAGCTGTTCGATCTGCTCGTGGAGGTGGTGCAGCACGACCTCGGCCGCGGCGGCGGCGGTCGAGCTCGGCGCCACGGACGGCGAGGGCACCCCATCGCCGAGCACGCGCAGCACCTTGGAGCGCGCCGCGCCGTGCGCGCGCTGCAGACCGTGCGCGGTGAGGCTCCGATCCAGCTCCTGCAACACCTCGGGGCCGGCGTCGGTGAGCTCGGCCTCGACCTCGCGCCAGACCAGGACCGCCTCGACGTCGTCGTGGTCGTCCAGCCGGGTGGCGCGGACCCGGTCGTCGGCCACCTCCGCGACCGAGGCACCGCGGGAGTCGGTGAGGTCGTAGGTCGTCCGCTCGGTCTCGATGCGCACCACCGGAGCCAAGTCCTCGCCCAGGGTGCGGGCCCACACCAGACGACGCAACGCGGCCGGCACCCGGTGGCGCGCGGCCGACAGCGGCACCTGCTTCTCGACCTTCTCGTCCTCGCGGTGAGGGACCTTCAGGTGCCATCCCGCGTCCTCGCCGCCGCTGCGCCGGCGAAGGGTGATCCCGGTCGCGGCCAGATCCAGGGCGTCGGTGTCGTAGTAGGTGGCGTCGAGGCTGAGGTGGCCGGGCTCACCGATGCGGGCCACGGCGTCCACCGCGCCGACCGCATCCTCCAACACCGTCGGCAGGTCCAGGTCCAGGTCGGCCTCGTAGGTGGTCTCGACCTCACCGTGCACCGTCATGACAGACAGTATGGTCCGAGGGCGGACCCCTCAGAGAAGGTGAACGGCGACCCTAGGATGTGACCTCATGAGCCATGTCCTGTCTGCCGTCGCCTGGCCGTACGCCAACGGCCCGCGCCACCTCGGCCACGTGGCCGGTTTCGGCGTGCCCTCCGACGTGTTCAGCCGGTACATGCGCATGGCGGGTCACGACGTCCTCATGGTTTCCGGCACGGACGAGCACGGCACCCCGATCCTGGTCGCGGCCGACGAGCGGGGCATGACCGCGCGGGAGCTCGCCGACCTCAACAACCGCATGATCGTGCAGGATCTCGTCGACCTGGGGGTCTCCTACGACCTGTTCACCCGCACCACCACGGCCAACCACTACGCGGTCGTGCAGCAGATGTTCCTGGCCGTGCACGCCGGGGGTTACATGATCGAGCAGACCACCCCGGCCGCGGTGAGCCCATCCACCGGGCGCACCCTGCCGGACCGCTACATCGAGGGCACGTGCCCCATCTGCGGGTATGCCGAGGCGCGCGGCGACCAGTGCGACAACTGCGGCAACCAGCTCGACCCCACCGACCTGGGCGACCCGCATAGCAAGATCAGCGGCGAGACCCCGGAGTTCGTGCAGACTCAGCACTTCTTCCTCGACCTGCCTGCCCTGGCCGATGCCCTGGGTGAGTGGCTCGACGACCGGGAGGCCTCCGGGCTGTGGCGGCCCAACGTCATCAGGTTCAGCCAGAACATCCTGGAGGAGATCAAGCCGCGCGCGATGAGCCGCGATATCGACTGGGGCATCCCGATCCCGCTGGACGGCTGGCGCGAGGAGCCCACCAAGCGGCTGTACGTCTGGTTCGACGCGGTGATCGGCTACCTGTCGGCCTCGATCGAGTGGGCTCGGCGCCGGGGGGAGCCGGACCGGTGGCGCGACTGGTGGAACAACCCCGACGCGTTGAGCTACTACTTCATGGGCAAGGACAACATCACCTTCCATTCCCAGATCTGGCCGGCCGAGCTGCTCGCCCACAACGGTGGCGGAGCCAGGGGCGGGCCGGTCGGGCCGTTCGGGGAGCTGTCCCTGCCCACCGAAGTGGTCAGCAGCGAGTTCCTGACCATGGAGGGACGCCAGTTCTCCTCCAGCCGGGGGGTGGTGATCTACGTCCATGACGTGCTGGAGCGCTACCAGGTCGACGCGCTGCGCTACTTCCTGTGCGCCGCCGCGCCGGAGAACAGCGACTCCGACTTCTCCTGGCCCGACTTCGTCAAGCGCACCAACAACGAGCTCGTCGCGGGATGGGGCAACCTGGTCAACCGCACCGCCTCCATGATCGCCAAGAACGTGGGCACGGTGCCCGAGGCAGGCGCGCTGGAGCCGGTGGACACCGAGCTGCTCGACCACATCGGTCAGGGCTTCGAGGACGTGGGCTCGATGATGGCCGCGCACCGACAGCGGGCGGCGCTCGCCGCGGTCATGCGGCTGGTCGGCGAGGCCAACGCGTACGTCTCGGCCACCGAGCCGTTCAAGCTCAAGGGCGAGGACCAGCGCGAACGCCTGCACACCGTGCTGCACGTGCTGGCCCAGGCCGTGGTGGACCTCAACACCATGCTCAGTCCCTTCCTGCCGCATTCCTCCAACGCCGTGCACACCGCCCTCGGCGGAGAGGGAGTGTTCATGCCGATGCCGCACCTGGAGGAGGTGGGAGACCTCGACGAGCCCGGCCGGCCCACCTACCCGATCATCACCGGCGACTACAGCACGATGCCGGCGTGGGCGCACCGCCCGGTGGTCGTGGGGGCGCCGGTCGGTAAACCCACCCCGATCTTCGCCAAGCTCGACCCCTCGGTCGCCACCGAGGAACGGGCCCGTCTGGGCCTGGTCGCCGAGACCGTCTGAGCCTGGCCGATGCCGCACCACGAGCAGCCGCCGCGGCCCCCCGATCCGCTGCCGATCCCGGTGGTCGACAACCACTGCCATCTCGACATCTCCCGGGACGAGGGCCCACCGGCTCCGGTCGAGGAAGTGCTCGCCGACGCCGCTCGGGTCGGGGTCGACCGCGTGGTGCAGGTCGGGTGCGAGCTCGGCAGCGCCGCGTGGACCGTGCAGGTCGTCGAACAGCACCCGGCTGTGCTCGGCGGGGTGGCGATCCACCCCAACGGCGCCCCCGGCCTGTACGAGGCCGGCGCGCTGGACGACGCCTGCGATCGCATCGAGGAGTACGCCGCGCACCCTCGCGTGCGGGTGATCGGGGAGAGCGGGCTGGACTACTACCGGACCGGCCCGGAAGGGGTACACGCCCAGCAGGAGTCCTTCCGCAGGCACATCGAGATCGCCAAGCGCACCGGGCGGGCCCTGCAGATCCACGACCGGGACGCCCACGACGACGTGCTGCGGATCCTGGCCGAGGAGGGCGCCCCGGAGCGGACGGTGTTGCACTGCTTCTCCGGCGACATGGCGATGGCTCGGGAGTGCGTGCGCCGGGGGTACTTCCTGTCCTTCGCCGGGACCGTGACCTTCAAGAACGCGCGCGACCTGCGCAACGCGCTCGCGGTCGTGCCGACCGAACATCTGCTGGTGGAGACCGACGCGCCCTACCTCACCCCCAGCCCGCATCGTGGCCGGACCAACGGCCCCTACCTCGTGCCCCTGACCGTGCGGGCCATGTCCGAGACGCTGAACAGCTCCGTCCCCGCCCTGTGCGCAGCGCTGTCGGCAAACAGCGAGTCGGTCTACGGCCCCTGGTAGGGGCAGCCGTCAGTCCAGGGCGACGACGTCGAGTCGGCCGATCGCGGTGTCCATGCGTTCAGGCTAGCCGCGCAGGTCACGGCGCTGGAAGGCCGGGACGGCCAGCGCGACGAGCACGACGAAGGCGCCCGCGAGCACGGCGGCGTCGCCCCACGGCATCCCCGTGGTCAGGGGGTCGCTGCCGAGGTAGTAGTGGAACGGGGAGACCGAGGCCCATTGGTCGTAGCGATCGGACAGCGGCAGAAACGTCTGCAGCACGTAGGCGGCACCGGCGGCACCGGCGGCAGCGGACGTCGCGGCGCGGACACGTCCCGTGGCTGCACTCACCAGCATCGCCAACGCTCCGAAGTCCAGCCCCAGCAGTGTCACGAGCACACACGTAGCGGCCAGGTCGGCGACCGCGACGTCGACGCCGGACAGCAGCACCCCGGCGGTGCTGCCGAGGAACGTGACCAGCCCGACGACGGCGGCCAGGATCACCATCGACGCGGCCTTGTGCAGCACCACTGCCCGCCGCGGGATCGCGTTGGCCAGCAGGAGCCCCATCGTGCGCGCCTCCTCCTCCCCGGCCAGAGCGTGCGCGCCGACGGTGGCCGTGAGCACGATCAGCGCGATCGGCACCGTGATGGAGAAGACCTCGCCCTGGAGGAACCCGGTGGCCGTGCCCATGTCGACGCCACCGACCATGGCGATCATGGCGTCGGGCAGCTGGGCGAAGAACTCGCTGACCTCACCGGGCAGGAAGGTGTAGAACGGCGGCATCAAGATGGCGATGTACAGCGCGAGGGCGCTCACGATCGTCGTCAGCACCTGGTGGTCCGACACCGTCTTGGTGGTGATCGAGGACACCCGGGCCTGTCCACTCACCCGTTCCACCAGTGCGTGCGTGCGCGGGTTGGCGCGCAGCCGGTCCATGAGCGTCGTCATCGACCCGCCGCTGCGGAGGTCGCGTCGGCGTAGACCCACGAAGGCAATGGCCGCGAGGGCGGCGCACGCGCCCAGCTGGAGCGCGAGGTAGCCGGTGCTGACCCCGTTGACCTCCGGGGCCGTCTCGGTGAACCACGTCCACGGCAGCATCTTCGCTGCGGTGTCACCACCGTCGAGCAGGGGCAGGACCGAGCTGCCGAGGTAGGAGAGGACCATCAGCCCGGCAGCGGAGCCCGAGGCCAGGCCGGGTTGCCCCGTCCACGCCCCCACGGCGAGTGCCAGCATCCCCCACAGCAGAGCGTTGGCTCCCAGATGCAGCATCAGAGCACCGACGTGGAGCCCGCCGATGTCGATGTCCATGAGACGGGGCACGAGGTGGCCTGCCGCGTAGAGCAGCAGCGCGCCGGCCCCGACGAGTGTGACCAGAGCGGCCAGCTTGGCGGCCAGCACCCGCGAGCGGCTGCGCGGGTTCGCCAACAGCAGCCCGAGCGTCCCGCGCTGCTCCTCGCCGGCGATGGAGGCCGCGCCGATGGCGATCGCAAGACCGGCCAGGGCCAAGGCGCCGATGAGGTTGTACATCGCGCCGTAGGCCAGGCCGCCCAGCCCACCGGCCTCGGTGGAGATGCCGAAGGACTCCAGCAGCGAGGGCGGCATGTTGTCGTAGTAGAACGACAGGTCGAGGTCGCTGTAGACAGCGAGGGTGAACCACAGCATGACGGCGACGGCGACCGCCGCGACGAGGACCCCGGTCAGACGATCGCGTACCGCGACGGAGTAGGTGTTCAGACCCATCAGACCCTCGCCTCCTCCCCGCGGTAGTAGGCCAGGAAGATCTCCTCGAGGTCGGCCTCCTCGCTGTTGATGTCCACGAGGTGGTGCCGGCCCGTGGCCACCTGCAGCAGCTCGTCCATGTTCCCGTCGAAGGCCAGGCGCACTGAGGTGTCGTGGGCCTCGACGTCACGGGCTCCCTCGATCCGGGCGAAGTCCTCCGCCGGCGCGGGCGCATCGAACACGAGCTCGACCCGGCGAATGGCCTTGGAGCGCAGGTCGTGCACCCGCTCGACGTCGATGAGGTGTCCGTCGCGGATGATGCCGACCCGGTCGGCGACCCGCTGGACCTCCGAGAGGGTGTGGCTGGACAGGAACACGGTGCGTCCCTCGTGAGCCACATCCCGCATCATCGCCTGGAACTCCTGCTGCACCAGGGGGTCGATGCCGGTCGACGGTTCGTCCATGATGATGAGGTCCGGTCGGCTCATGAAGGCCTGGATGATGCCGACCTTCTGCCGGTTGCCGGAGGAGTAGTCCGAGGTCTTCTTGTCCAGGTCCGCCTGCAGCCGCGCGGCGAGCCGCTCGACGTAGGCCCAGTCCACCCCTCCGCGCAGGTTCGCGAAGTACCGCAGGGTGTCCCTCCCCGTGAGCTTGGGATAGAGGGCCAGGTCGCTGGGCAGGTAGCCGACACGGCGTCGGATGCGGACGGCGTCGGTGTGGCTGTCCATGCCGAGGATCTGTGCGGAGCCCCGGGTCGGGCGGATGAGGTCGAGGACCGTCCGGATCATGGTGGACTTGCCCGCGCCGTTCGGCCCGAGGAAGCCGAAGACCTCGCCGGGCCCCACGCTCAGGTCGAGGTCCACGAGCGCCCGGACATCCCCGTAGGACTTCGACAACCTGGTCGTCTTGATGGCTGGCTCGCTCATGGTGTCGTTCCTTCCTCTCGCGACGCCCGCATGGCGTCCCTCATCCGGGTATCGGTGAACAGACCGTCGGTGTAGACGTCGAGCAACGGCCGGGCGATGCGCAGGTAGCCCTCGATGGGGTCCTCGATGTCGAGGACCCGCAGCAGGTGATGCCGCAGCAGGTTCTGGCCGAGGCTTGCGTTCAGGAGAGCTGCTGCGCGCGCGGGAGCGTCGTCGGTGCTGCGGATGAGGCCGGCTTCCTCACCGGCCCGCATGTTGTTCAGCGCGTCGCGGTACAACCGGTCGTAGAGGTGGCGGCCCACCTGCGCGTCCTCGGTCATGGCCCTGGCCAGATAGGCCATCGCCGGTGCGTGATCTCGCGCGCTCTCACGCAGCGTCCGCTCGTCGACGGACATCGCGCCGGTCATGGCGGCGAACTTGTCGGAACGGATGTGCTCGACCAGTGCGTCGTCCACCGCGTCGCGCAACCCGTCCTTGGAGCCGAAGTGGTGGACCACGAGGCCGGGGGAGACGCCGGCCCGTTCAGCGATCGCGCGCACCGTGGTCCGGGGGAAGCCGCGCTCGCCGAAGAGTGCCAGCGCGGCGTCCCGGATCCGCGCCGCCGTGGTCCGGTCGTCGCGCCCGGGAGGCTCGCTCTCCGGCGAGACAGTTGAACTCATGTTCAGAATATTAAACCTGTGTTCAATACCGGTCAAGGCGGCGAACCTGACAGGCTTGCGCTCGTGCCTTCCGACTCCGCCGTGAGCCTGTTGGGGTCCGCGGAGGTGAGGGCCCTCGCTGAGCGCCTGAACCTGCGACCCACCAAGCAGTGGGGGCAGAACTTCGTGGTCGACCCCAACACGGTGCGTCGCATCGTGCGCCTGGCCGACCTCGAGCCCGGGGACCACGTGCTCGAGGTCGGCCCGGGGCTGGGGTCGCTGACCTTGGGTCTGCTGCCGCAGGTCGCCGGCCTCACGGCCCTGGAGGTGGACCCCGTGCTGGCGTCGGCACTGCCCACCACGGTGTCCGACCGTGCCGGGCCGGCAAGCCAGCGGCTGCGGGTCCTGCACGCCGACGCCCTGCGGGTCGACGAGCTGGCGGACCCCCAGCCCACGGTGCTGGTGGCGAACCTGCCCTACAACGTCGCCGTGCCGGTGGTGTTGCACCTGCTGGGGTGCCTACCCAGCGTGCGCGGCGTACTTGTGATGGTGCAGTGGGAGGTGGCCGAGAGGCTGGCGGCCGGGCCCGGCTCGCGCACGTACGGCGTCCCCAGCGTCAAGGCTGCGTGGCACGCCCAGGTGGCGCTGGCCGGACGGGTCGGTCGCTCGGTCTTCTGGCCGGCTCCCCATGTGGACTCCGGGTTGGTGCGCATGTCACGTCGGGATCCGCCGAGCACGCAGGTCACGCGGGAGCAGGTCTTCGCGGTGGTGGACGCAGCCTTCGCTCAGCGTCGCAAGACCCTACGGGCGGCGCTGGCCGGCTGGGCCGGCGGCGCCGGCGAAGCCGAGACGCTGCTCCGGTCCGCGGGGATCGACCCGAGTCGTCGTGGGGAGCAGCTCGGCGTCGCGGACTTCGCCGCTCTCGCCGAGGCCCGGGAAGCGCAGGGAGGCTAGCGGATTCGCCATACGTGTAACTTTGTGGTTACCTGTACCGGTGGATGTCTTCACCGCTCTGGCCGACCCGGTTCGGCGCGATCTGCTCATCCGACTCACCGACGGGCCTGTGCGGGCCGGTGACCTGGGTGATCGCCACTTCATCAGCCGGCCGGCCGTCAGCCGCCATCTACGGGTCCTGCGAGAAGCCGGGCTGGTGGACGCCGACCTCGTGGGCCGCGAGCGTTTCTACCATCTCGACCGGGCGGGGTTGGAACCGGTCCTGGCGCTGCTGGAGGACCTGTCCGCCGGGGCGAGGGCCGAGCCGGGCCAGGGACGCACGCCGGACCGCCCGTACGCCACGCGCGAGGCACGGCGGGCGCCCCGCGGCCCCGAGGACAGGGCTCACGCCGCTCGCCGCTGAGGCCCCGGGGGTGTCACCCCCCGTGCTCGCCTGCCTCTAGGGTGGCAGGCATGATCCACGCGGCCGATCGGCAGCAGGTCACGGTCCGCGTGCCCGGCAAGGTCAACCTCGAGCTGGTGGTGGGTCCGCTGCGTCCCGACGGCTACCACGAGCTGGTCACCGTCTTCCAGGCGGTCGGCGTGCATGACCGGGTGCGGGTCGAGCCGGCTTCGACGTGGTCGGTGCGCGCCGGCGGCCCCTACGGCGGCCAGGTCCCGGCCGACCGGTCCAACCTGGCGGCGAAGGCAGCGCACCTGCTGGCTCAGTACGCCCCGGACTTTCTGGACCAGGGTGCTGCGGTCGAGGTCGGCCCGGTGGCGATCAGCATCGACAAGCACATCCCGGTCGCCGCCGGGATGGCGGGCGGCTCCGCTGACGCGGCGGCCGCCCTGGTGGGATGCGCCGAGCTGTGGAAGCTGACCATGCAGCGAGAGGACCTCGAGTCGGTCGGTGCCCGTATCGGTGCCGACGTGCCCTTCATGCTCCACGGCGGCACGGCCGTGGGGTCGGGCCGCGGAGACGACATCTCCCCGGTGCTGGCGCGCGGTGAGGCTCACTGGGTGCTCTGGGTCAGCAGAGGGGAAGGCCTGTCGGCGGCCGAGGTGTACGCGGAGTTCGACCGGCTGCACGAGTCTGCGGCTCCTGCGGCCCCTGAGCTGTCGACGGGCCTCGCGGCGGCCCTGCGCACCATGGACACCGCGGCCATGGGCCGCCTGTTGCGCAACGACCTCGCCCCGGCCGCGCTGTCCCTGCAGCCGCACCTGCAGGAGGTCATCGACACCGGCTTGGACCTGGGGGCCCAGGGGGCCACGATCTCGGGCTCCGGGCCGACCGTGGCCTTTCTCGTCGGCTCTCAAGCCGACGCGCTCGACCTGTCGATGGGTCTGGCGGCCCGCGGCCCCGAGGGGGAGATCGTGCGGGTGACCGGCCCGGTCCCCGGTGCCCACGTCATCGACGCCTCCGGCCCCGGGGTCGGGCCGCGCCGGGGCGGTCTGTCCTGAACCCTCGCGCCGGGCCCCGGCTCACGACGAGCCGACGTCCTGTGCGTCGTCGACCAGCCTGGCCAGGCGGCGCATCTGGGCCGCCTGGGAGGAGTAGTCCATCGCCGCCCCGTTCCACGGGTAGACCTGTTCCGCTTCGAGCGCAGGGTGTTCTGCGAACGTCGGTAGGTCGGCCAGCTCCTCGGCCTGGTAGCCCTCTACATTGGTCAGCAGCAGGTCGCCGGTCATCATCTTCTCGGCGTTCTCCCAGCTGTACTCGTCCCAGTCGTAGTCACCGCCGGGACTCAGCTCGGTGTAGGTGACGCCCCTCTCCTGGTACAGCTGGGTCTCGGGCTCATCCTTCGGCTTGACCACGTAGATGCCGTCCGCGGCGGCGCGCTGCTGGACCAAGGGGGGCTCTTCGACCCACCGCCGGCCACCAGCGAGCTGGTGCTGGTCGGTGACGAGACGGCGCTACCCGGGTTGCGGGGTATCGTCCGCCACGTGTCGAGGGCTCGTGGTCGCGTCGTGGTCGAGGTCCCCTGCGAGGCCGATGCGGAGGACTGGGGCCCCTCGAGCGGCATGGACGTCACCTGGCTGCCCCGGGACAGCGGCAACCACCGGCCGGGCGAGAGGGCGTTGGCCGCTCTGCGGGCCGGCCCGCCACCGCACCGCGAGGCGTACGCGTTCGTCGCGGGGGAGTCCACCTTGGCCACGTCCGGGCGACGATGGCTCGTCGGCGCAGGGCTGACCAAAGAGAGAATCTTCTTCTCCGGGTACGACAAGCGGCCTTCCCTTCGATCTCGCCTGCACGCGGCTCGCGGGTCCCGGCGAGGCGAGGCGTAGTGGCCCCTCTGGTCGCGCTGGACCGCGCCGGTCTGACCCTGGGAGTCCAGCCCCTTCTCGACCGGGTCTCGCTCGGGCTCTCCGCCGGCGAGCGGATCGGGGTCGTGGGCCGCAACGGCGGTGGCAAGTCCACGCTGATGCGTACTCTCGCCGGGCTCCAGCCCCTCGACTCCGGACGAGTGATCCGCTCCACGGGGGTCAGCGTGGCCCTGCTGGACCAGAGCGACGACCTGCCCACCGGCGCCACCGTCGGCGACCTGGTGCTGGGCTCGCTGCAGGAGCACGAATGGGCCGGCCACGCGCGGGTGCGCGAGATCCTCACCGGCCTGCTGGGAGACCTGGACGCCTCGGCGTTCGGCGGCTGGGGCAACACCGTCGACGCCATGTCCGGCGGCGAACGGCGCCGCCTGGCCCTGGCTCGCGTGCTCGTGCTCGACCCGGACGTGTTGATGCTGGACGAGCCGACCAACCACCTCGACGTCGAGGGCATCGCCTGGCTGGCGGGGTACCTCGCCGGGCGCCGCAACGTGCCGGGGGGCGCGGCCGGGGGACTGCTGGTCGTCACCCACGACCGCTGGTTCCTCGACGCGGTGTCCACCCGCACCTGGGAGGTTGCCGACGCCCAGGTCCACACCTACGACGGGGGGTATGCGGCCTACGTGCTTGCCAAGGCCGAGCGTGACCGGGTCGCCGCTGTCACCCAGGAGCGACGCGCCAACCTCATGCGCAAGGAGCTGGCCTGGCTGCGCCGGGGGCCGCCGGCGAGGACGAGCAAGCCCAAGTTCCGGCTGGACGCCGCGGCGGCGCTGATCCAGGCCGAGCCGGAGCCCCGGGACCGGGTCGAGCTGGCCCGCTTCGCCACCACCCGGCTGGGCAAGGACGTGTTCGACCTCGTGGGCGCCACGGTCGAGCTCGGCGGGCGGACGCTGCTGGACCGCGTGACCTGGCGGATCGGCCCCGGGGACCGGTACGGCATCGTCGGGGTCAACGGGGCGGGCAAGTCCACGGTGCTCTCGGCCCTGCTGGGTCAGGTGAGTCTGAGCACCGGCAAGCTCAAGACCGGCCAGACCGTGCACTCCGCCCGGCTCACCCAGGACCTGCGCGAGCTGCAGGCGGTCGCCGGGATGAGTGTGATCGATGCCATCACCACAGTGCGCTCCTACACCTCCATCGGAGGCAAGGAGGTCTCGGCCAGCCAGCTCGCCACCCGGCTGGGGTTCACCGGCGGTCGCCAGCAGTCGCGGGTGGGCGACCTCTCCGGCGGGGAGCGGCGGCGCCTGCAGTTCGTCCGTGTGCTGATGGACGAGCCCAACGTGCTGATGCTTGACGAGCCCACCAACGACCTCGACATCGAGACCCTGACGTCGATGGAGGACGTGCTGGACGGCTGGGCCGGGACCCTGCTCGTGGTCTCCCACGACCGGTACCTGCTGGAGCGGATGACCGACCGGCAGGTGGCGATGCTGGGCGACGGCTCGCTGCGTGACCTACCCGGTGGGGTGGAGGAGTACCTCGAGCTGCGGCGACGAACGGCGGGCAGTGGCGCGGGTGCGTCCGCGCGAGGGCCAGCGCGCGCCGGTGACCCCGGTGCGTCCGCGGAGCAGCAGCGTCGGGCGCGCAAAGCCCTCGACCGCCTGGACAAGCAGCTCGACCGGGCCAACCGGCGCGAGGAGGAGCTGCACGCGCAGATGGCCGCAGCCAGCGGTGACCCGAGCGCTCTGATGGCGTTGACCCAGGAGCTGGACGCACTGCATGCCGAGCGTGAAGCGCTCGAGGAGCAGTGGCTGCAGGCCGCCGAGCAGGCGGACGAGTGAGGCGCTCGCCCCTGGTGCGCGGGGG
This sequence comes from Ornithinimicrobium sp., assembly GCF_035267225.1. Taxonomy (GTDB): domain Bacteria; phylum Actinomycetota; class Actinomycetes; order Actinomycetales; family Dermatophilaceae; genus Ornithinicoccus. The sequence goes on along the minus strand of NZ_DATFMA010000109.1, from coordinate 10,430 downwards.
CGGGGCCGGACGGTCACTACCCTGAGGGCATGGGCGACGCACTGCTCCCGCACCTGCGGGCGGCCCGGGACTTCGCCGACCGTCACTACGCCGAGCCGCTGGACCTGGACGCCATGGCCCGGGAGGCGTCGGTCTCGAAGTACCACTTCGTGCGGTGCTTCGCCCAGACCTACGGGCAGACGCCCATGCGCTACCTCACCCAGCGACGCCTCGAACGCGCCCAGGACCTGCTGCGCTCGGCGAACCTCACGGTCAGCGAGGTCGCGCTGATGGTCGGCTATGACAGTCTCGGCTCCTTCACCTCGCGCTTCACCGAGGTGGTCGGCGTCTCCCCGGGTGAGTACCGCCGCCGCTGGGGCTCGTCGGGTGGTGACCGCATCCCCGGGTGTTTCCTGTTCATGCGCGGCGTGGACCGATGGCCGAGCACGCCCACGAAACCGCGCAATCTCGGAGAAGCCCCCGCCCGCGCCGGTCCCTAGGGTGACGGCATGATCACTCACGTCTCGCTATCCACCGTCTGGGTCAACGACCAGGACGCCGCCAAAGCCTTCTACATCGACAAGCTCGGCTTCGTCGAGGGCACCGACATCACCATGGGTGACGGATACCGGTGGGTCACCGTCACCCATCCCGACCACCGGGAGCTGGAGCTGACGCTGATGCGACCCGGCGCCCCGCTGGATGCCGAGGACGCGGCCGCGGTGCAGCGGCTGCTCGACAAGGGCTCGCTCGGGGCCGCCGGCCTCTCCACGGACGACTGTCATCGCACCGCCGCCGAGCTGCGCGAGCGGGGCGTCGAGTTCATCCAGGACCCGCAGGACCGTCCCTACGGCGTGGAGGCAATGCTGCGCGACAACTCGGGCAACTGGCTCGTGCTCGTGGAGCACAAGCCGTTCACGCCCGAGGACTTCGACGGCTGACGATCCCCGGCGCCCGACCGGCGACGCCCGGCCCGTGGGGAGGTGTCAGCCCGTGCCGTCGAAGTGCAGCAGGAGCGTACGCAGGGTGTCGGCCAGATCCACCTGATCGGCCGTCGAGACCCCGGCGAGCAGCGCTCGCTCGTGCTCCAGGAGACGGTCCATGGCCGCGTCCACCAGCTCGCGACCGCGGTCGGTGAGCTGCACCGGCACCTCGCGCCCGTCCTCCTCGGATCTCACCCGTTGCACCAGCTCGCGGGACAGGAGCCGGTCGACGCGGTTGGTCATCGTTCCGCTGCTGACCAGCGTCGCCCGGGTGAGCTCCCGTGGCGTGAGGCGGTACGGCGGCCCGGAGCGCCGCAGCGCGGCCAACACGTCGAACTCCCAACCCTCCAGCCCGGACGCGGCGAAGGCCTCCCGGCGGGCCAGGTCCAGGTGCCGAGCCAGACGGGAGACGCGGCTGAGCACCTCCAGCGGGGCGGCGTCGAGCCCCGGGCGCTCGCGCTGCCACGCCGCCACGATGCGGTCGACCTCGTCGTGGGCATGCGGCATACCCCGAGCGTAGGCGAGCGTCGCCCGGGCTGGCGGCGCGCGTCAGTCCGAGGACCGGGTACGCAGCTCGGGCTGTGCCTCCATGCCGGCCAGGCCGTTCCACGCCAGGTTGACCAGGTGGGCGGCGACGTCGTGCTTCTTCAGCTTGCGCGAGTTCAGCCACCAGCCGCCGGGGATGGCCACCATGCCCACCAGCATCTGGGCGTACAGCGGCGCGGTCTTGGGGTCCAGCCCCCGGCGGCGGAACTCCGCGGCCAGGATGTGCTCGACCTGGGAGGCGACGTCGCTGATGAGGCTGGCGAACGACCCGGTCGACTGCCCCGGAGGGGAGTCGCGGACCAGGATGCGGAAGCCGTCGGTCGAGCTCTCGATGTAGTCGAGCAACGCGAAAGCCGCCCGCTCCAACAGCGCGCGTGGGTGCAGCGGCGCGCTCAGGGCTTCGGTGACCGCGGACAGCAGCTTCTGGATCTCGCGGTCCACCACCACCGCGTACAGCCCCTCTTTGCCGCCGAAGTGCTCGTAGATGACGGGTTTGGACACCTCGGCCGTCGCTGCGATCTCCTCCACCGTGCTGCCCTCGAAGCCCTTCTCGGCGAAGAGGTGGCGGCCGATCTCGATCAGCTGCTCACGACGCTGGGCCCCGGTCATCCGGTGCCGAGAAACCGTGGGCAGCTTGGCCGAGGAGGACGTCACGCTCTCCATCATGTCAACAACCTCGGGCTCGGCTGCATCTTCGCCTCGCCCTGTCCTATTGTTGTGGGGCTTCTCGCCTTCGCGGAGAGCGTTCCCCGGTTGCTCTGTTGGCAGGGGCCGCCTGACTTTGAATCAGGACTAGCGACGTTGGTTCGATTCCAACCCGGGGAGCGTCCCACCGGCCGCGTTGCCCTCGCGATGCGGTCGCTGCACGCCTCAGAGGCTGTCGAGTCACAGGCCGTCGAGAACGTCCCGGCGCTTGGCGTCGTACTCCTGCTCGGAGATGAGCCCCTGCTGCCGTAGGTCGGCCAGCTCGCTCAGGCGAGCCGCTGCCGTGGACTCCGCCTGGGATGACCCTCGGTGCCCGTGGAGCGCATCGGCGATGGCCTCGGCGTCCCGATGCGAGTCGGACTGCTCGTCCGCCTCCATCTGGGCGAAGATGGTCGTGCGCACCCGGGAGGGGTGGGGGATGTTCTCGAACACCGAGTCCCCCGTATCGCCGGCGGACTCGATGGTCACCACCCCGTTGTCCAGGACGCGCGCGAGCAGGGACTGCTCGAAGTTCACGTTGTTGATCCGGTTCAGCGGGATGGACACCCCGCGCCGCCGGAAGACGCCGGTCGTGTAGGCGACCCGGCGGTCGGTGACGGCGAAATGGGTGCTGCGCCACTGGACGAGCACCGCGGCCAAGGCAACCAGCAGCAGCGCCAACCCCACCCCGGCGACCCACCAGAGCAAGGTCGACAGCCAAGCCATGTCGAAGATCCACGCAAGGACCGCTACCACGATGACCACGGAGGCCGCAGCGACGTGCTTCCAGAAGTAGAACCAGTGCGGGTTGGCCGACAGGACCATCGTCTCCCCGGGCATCAGCTCGACCTTCGACCCAGCCATGACTCCACTCTAGTCGTCGAGGGTGAGCAACGGCTGCGCCGCAGCCAGGCCGTCCGCGCCCAGCCACGCGAAGAGGTGCGCGGTGGCGGGTAGGGTCGAATCCCGTGAGCACGCATCCCGCCGCTGTCATCATCCTCGCCGCGGGTGAGGGCACCCGCATGAAGTCCCGGATCCCGAAGGTGCTGCACCCACTGGCCGGGCGCAGCCTGCTCGGTCACGCCCTGCATGCGGCCCGCGACGTCGGCGCTGAGCACGTATCGGTCGTGGTGCGGCACCAGCGCGACCGGGTCGCCGAGCACATCACCGAGGTCGACTCCTCGGTCGTCATCGCCGACCAGGACGAGGTCAAAGGCACCGGCAGGGCATGCGAATGCGGTCTCGAGGCGCTGCCTGCCGACCTCAGCGGCACGGTGCTGGTGACGATGGGGGACGTGCCCCTGCTGACGGCGCAGACGCTGCGGGCACTCATCGAGCACCATGAGCAGACGGCCTCGGCCGCCACCGTCATGTCCGCCGAGCTGGACGACCCGAGCGGCTACGGCCGTATCGTCCGCGATCCCTCCGGTGAGGTGCAGGCGATCCTGGAGCACAAGGACGCCCTCGCGGCCCGCGAGTCCGGCGGCCCGGATGCGCACGTGGTCGACATCCAAGAGATCAACTCGGGCATCTACGCCTTCGACGCCGAGGTCCTCCGGGACGCGCTCGCCGGGGTAGGCACCGACAACTCGCAGGGCGAGAAGTACATCACCGACGTGCTGGCGATCGCCCGCCGCGACGGCCGTCGCGTCTCCGCCTACATCACCACCGACCACTGGCAGACCGAGGGCGTCAACGACCGCGCGCAGCTGGCGACGTTGGGCAAGGTCATGAACGAGCGGATCCTCACACACTGGATGCGCGAGGGGGTGAGCATCCCGGACCCGGCGTCGGTGTGGATCGATGCCGACGTCACCCTGGGACCGGACACCACCGTCCTGCCCGGCACCCAGCTGCTCGGCGCCACGACCATCGGCCAGGACGTCACCATCGGCCCGGACACCACCATCACCAGCGTCGAGATCGGGGATGGCGCGTCCGTGGTGCGCACCCACGCCGAGCACTCGGTGATCGGGCCCGGGGCCAGCGTCGGACCGTTCGCCTACCTGCGTCCCGGGAGCGAGCTGGGCGCGAGCGGCAAGATCGGCACCTTCGTGGAGACGAAGAACTCCCGGATCGGCACCGGCTCGAAGATCCCGCACCTGACCTACGTCGGGGACGCGACTGTGGGGGAGTACTCGAACATCGGCGCCTCCAGCGTGGTGGTGAACTACGACGGAGTGGCCAAGCACCGTACGGTGATCGGCAACCACTGCCGCATGGGCAGCGACACGATGTACGTCGCGCCGGTCACCATCGGCGACGGGGCCAGCAGCGGGGCCGGCACCGTGATCCGCCAGGACGTGCCACCGGGGGCCCTGGCCATTACTGTGGCCAGGCAACGCAACATCGAGGGATGGGCGCAGTCCCGTCGCCCCGACACCCCCCAGGCCACGGCGGCAGCGGCGGCCCAGTCGAAGAACGCCGCATCGGACGACGCACCGAACGAGGAGACGCCCCCGGCATGAGCGGGATCCTGCGCACTACCCAGAAGAACATGATGGTCTTCAGCGGGCGGGCCTACCCCGAGCTCGCCGAGGAGGTGGCGGCCAACCTCGAGACACCCCTGGTGGGGTCGGACAGCTACGAGTTCGCGAACAGCGAGATCTTCGTCCGCTTCAACGAGTCGGTGCGCGGGTGCGACGCCTTCGTGATCCAGAGCCACACGGCGCCGATCAACAAGTGGGTGATGGAGCACCTGATCATGGTCGACGCGCTCAAGCGCGCCTCGGCCAAGCGCATCACCGTGGTGATGCCCTTCTACGGCTACGCCCGTCAGGACAAGAAGCACCGCGGCCGCGAGCCCATCTCGGCCCGGCTCATGGCGGACCTGTTCAAGACGGCCGGCGCCGACCGGCTGATCGCGATCGACCTGCACACCGCGCAGATCCAAGGCTTCTTCGACGGGCCGGTCGACCACCTCATGGCGATGCCGATCCTGACCGACTACGTCAAGGGCAAGTACGGCAGCCGTGAGCTGACCGTCGTCTCACCGGACGCCGGGCGGATCAAGGTCGCCGAGCAGTGGTCGCACCGCCTGGGGGGAGTGCCACTGGCCTTCATCCACAAGACACGGGACACCAAGCAGCCCAACAAGTCGATCGCCAACCGTGTCGTCGGCGAGGTCAGCGGCCGCACCTGCGTGCTCGTCGACGACATGATCGACTCCGGGGGGACGATCTGCCAGGCCGCCGACGCCCTGATGGCCGAAGGCGCGACCGACGTCATCCTGGCGGCGACGCACGCGATCTTCTCCGAGCCCGCGGTGGAGCGGCTCAGCAGCTCGGTCGCCCGTGAGGTCGTGGTCACCAACACCCTCCCGCTGTGCGAGGAAGCCCGGAAGCTCGACAAGATCACCGAGCTGTCGATCGCCCCCCTGATCTCTCAGGCCATCCGGCAGGTCTTCGAGGACGGTTCCGTGACCAGCATGTTCGACGGCCAGGCCTGAGCCGGGCCCGAGTTGGGAGCATGCAGCCGGGCTGCGTAGAATCCCTTCAGTTGCCTCGGCGAGGGATGCCCGCGGCCCGTGTGTCGGGATGGTCGGCGTATCCGTGATTCGACGCGGTGGTGGTGCACGAGGGTGTCCACCTGCCTCCGCTGCGCGTCGCTGACCGCCCGAAGCGTCGCGCCCCGCGTCGAGGCCCACCGACCTGCACCCATCACGAACGCGAAGAGAGCCCGTCATGTCTGACCAGACCCGCATTGCCGCCGACCGGCGCACCGAGTTCGGCAAGGGGGCGGCCCGCCGCGTGCGCCGTGCCGACAAGGTGCCCGCCGTCCTGTACGGCCATGGCACGCCTCCGCTGCACCTGTCCCTGCCCGGCCACGACACCATGATGGCGCTGAAGCAGGCCAACGCCGTGCTGACGTTGGAGGTCGACAGCGAGGAGCACCTGGCGCTGGTCAAGGACGTGCAGCGCGATCCCATCAAGCGCTTTATCGAGCACGTCGACATGATCATCATCCGCAAGGGCGAGAAGGTGCAGGTGGACGTCCCGGTGCACCTCGAGGGCGAGGCCGCACCGGAGACCCTGGTGAGCATGGACTACTCCGAGCTGACCGTCGAGACCGACGCCACCACCATCCCCGAGGCGTTCACCGTCTCCATCGAGGGCATGGAGTCCGGCACTCAGGTGCTGGCCGGCCAGGTGGACCTGCCCGCGGGAGTGGAGCTGGTGACCGACCCCGAGGCCCTGGTGGTCAACGTCACGCAGGCGATATCCGAGGAGGCGCTGGAGGCCGAGCTGGCCGAGGCCGAGGCCGAGGTGGGCATCGAGCAGGACGAGTCCGAGTCCGATGTGGGCACCCCCGCCGTCGGCGACGGTGCTCCCGCCGGAGCGGACAGCTCCGGCGCGGACAGCAACGACGAGTCCTGACACCCGCGCCGGCCCGCAGCCGGTGAGCCCGAGCCGGGGGAACCGGGCTGACTCCGGTCTGCGCTGAGAGGAGCACGTCGTGGAGCCGTGGTTGGTCGTCGGCCTGGGCAACCCGGGCCCGGCGTACGCCGGACACCGGCACAACATCGGGGCCCGGTGTGTGGGGGCGCTCGCGGCCGAGCACCACGAGAAGCTGACCAAGGACCGCACCCGCTCGCTCGTCGGGCGCGTCCGGTTGGGCACCTTGCCGGGTGGGCGGCCTGGCCCTGCGGCGCTGCTCGCCGTGCCGCAGACCTTCATGAACCTCAGCGGCGGGCCGGTCGCGTCTCTGGCCCGGTACTACTCCGTGCCGGTCGAGCACATCGCGGTCATCCACGACGAGCTGGACCTCGACTTCGGCACCGTCCGACTCAAGCGCGGTGGCGGCGAGGGGGGGCACAACGGCCTGCGCTCGGTCAGCAGCGCGCTGGGCACCAAGGAGTACCTGCGAGTGCGCCTCGGTGTCGGGAGGCCCCCGGGCCGGCAGGACCCGGCGGACTATGTCCTGTCGTCGTTCCCGGCGCGCGACGCCGCAGAGGTGGACCTTCTGGTCGGCGACGGAGCGGAAGCCGTGACCGAGCTGATCCATCACGGCCTGCAGGCCGCCCAGCAGCGGTTCCACCCCCGGGGGCCGGCGTCCCGGTCGTGACCCGAGGGGACGCCGGGATCACGACCCGACCCACAAAACGGGTGGCGCTCCTGCGCTGTGCGCTCCTAGCCTCGGTCCATGGTGCTCGGGCACGTCGTGACGCCGTATCCCGACCTCGACCGGGTCCTGGGCCGCCTGCTCGCAGACTGGAGACGGATCCTGGGAGATAACCTGGCCGGCGCCTACGTCCAGGGCTCCTTCGCGCTGGGCGCCGGCGACCGGCACAGCGACTGCGACTGGCTCGTCGCCACCCGGGCCCCCCTGGACGGTCGCGAGGTCGAGCAGCTCGGCTCGCTGCACCACGAGGTCCCCTCCCGAGAAGGCGAGTGGTGGGGCGAGCTCGAAGGGTCGTATGCACCCCTCCATGAGCTCGTCTCGGTGGAGCACCTGGGGGCGGCCTGGCTGTTCAACGACCATGGTCACCCCACCGTGGACTGGGACGAGCACTGCAACCGGGCCTTCACGCGCTGGATCCTTCGCGAGCACGGACTGCGGCTCTATGGCCCGGAACCACGCTCGTTCATGCCTGAGGTCCCGGCCAGCGCCTTGCGCCGTGAGGCGGCGCGCTCGTTGCCGACCCTGCTCTCCGACCTCACCTCATGGGTCGACATCGACACCCTCGCGTGGGGCCAGCGCTACGCCGTCGCCACGGCCTGCCGCGTCCTGTACACGCTGGAGCACGCACGGGTGGCGAGCAAGCACGCGGCCTTGGAGTGGGGGCTGCGCGCGCTCGACCCCCAGTGGAGGCCGCTGCTCGGCCAGGTCCGGGACGAGCGAGCCCGTGGCTGGGAGCCCGAGCGGGCACCTCGTCCGGGCGAAGCCGGGGATGCTCGCGCGTTCGTGGCGTACGCGATGGCGCGGGCCGGGAGCGCAGATCTCGGCTGAGGTTCGTGGCTCCGGCCCGCTGCCGACCCCGGCACTCGCGCGCGACGAATCGCGGGCGATGAGCACGCACTACGCTGGTGGACGATGAACCTCACCCCCCTCTCGTCCCTGTTCAGCGCTGCCCCGTCGGTCCGAGACGCGGTCTCGGCCTGGGCCGACCGGGCGCCGGGCGTCGAGGTGTCCTGTCCACCGGGCGCCTGGACGGCGCTGGCCGCCACGCTGGCCGCCGAACGCCCGGTGCTCGTGGTGACCGCCACCGGTCGCGAGGCGGATGACACGGCGCGGGCGTTGCGCGACTACCTGCCCGCCGAAGCAGTGGCCACCTTCCCCAGCTGGGAGACCCTGCCGCACGAACGCCTCAGCCCGCGCAGTGACACCGTCGCCCGGCGTCTGTCGGTGCTGCGCCGCCTGGCCCACCCCGACCCCCAGAGCCCCGAGCACGGGCCACTGCAGGTGGTCGTGGCCTCGGTGCGCGCAGTCCAGCAGCCCATCGCCCGCGGGCTGGGCGACCTGGTTCCCGTGCAGCTGCGGGCCGGGGAGGACCATGCGCTGACCCAGGTGGTGACCGACCTTGTCGATGCTGCCTACACCCGCACCGACCTGGTCGAGCGCCGCGGTGAGTTCGCCGTGCGCGGTGGCATCCTGGACGTGTTCCCGCCCACCGACGACCACCCGCTGCGGGTCGAGTTCTGGGGCGACACCGTGGAGGAGGTGCGCTGGTTCAAGGTGGCCGACCAGCGGTCGCTCGAGGTGGCGCAGGAGGGGGTCTGGGCCCCGCCCTGCCGCGAGGTGCTGCTGACCGACGCGGTGCGCGAGCGCGCCGCCGCACTGACCGACCAGCTGCCGGGGGTGGCGGACATGCTGCGTCAGATCGCGGACGGCATCGCCGTAGAAGGGATGGAGTCCCTTTCGCCCGCCCTGGTGGACGGGATGGAGATGCTGACCGACACGATGCCCACGACCGCCGGCGTCCTGGTCCTGGACCCGGAGCGGGTGCGCACCCGAGCTCACGACCTGCTGGCCACCAGCGAGGAGTTCCTGCAGGCCGGCTGGTCCAACGCGGTGGCCGGCAACACGGTGCCGGTCGACACCGAACGCATGTTGGGGTCTGCGTCGTACCTGAGCCTGGAGCAGGTGAGGGAGAGCACCCTCGAGTCGGCCCGACCCTGGTGGTCGGTGACCGCCTTCGCCGCCGACGACGAGCTCGAGCAGTTCCAGCCCTCGGGCGGCGGCAGCCGCAGGCTCAGCATCGCTGCGTCGCCCGCTCCGACGTACCGCAGCGACGTCGACGCAGTCGCCCAGGACCTGCGGGGCTGGCTCGACGACCGCGCCACCGTGGTGCTCACCCTCCACGGCGCCGGTATGGCCCAACGCGTCGCCGAGGTCCTCGCCGAGCGCGAGATCGCTCACCGGGTCCAGACCCCCCTGGCCCACCCCGACCCGGGCATGGTCACGGTCACCACCGGCGCCGTGTCCGCGGGCTTCGTCATGCCCGGCGACGGGCTCGTGGCGCTCAGCGAGGCCGATCTCACCGGCCAGGCGGCGGCCGCCTCGACCGGCGACATGCGCGCGATGCCCTCCCGCCGGCGCAAGCAGGTCGACCCGCTCCAGCTGCGCCCCGGGGACCTCGTCGTGCACGAGCAGCACGGCGTCGGGAGGTTCGTGGAGATGGCCCAGCGCAGCGTGGCCGGAGCCACCCGTGAGTACCTCGTCCTGGAGTACGCCGCGTCCAAAAGGGGCCAGCCCGGGGACCGCCTCTTCGTGCCCACCGACCAGCTGGACCAGATCACCCGCTACGTCGGCGGGGAAGCACCGACGCTGAACCGGCTCGGCGGCTCGGACTGGCAGAAGACGAAGTCCCGGGCCCGGCGGCACGTGCGTCAGATCGCCGGTGAGCTCATCCGGCTGTACAGCGCCCGCATGGCCACGACCGGCCACGCCTTCGCTGCGGACACGCCCTGGCAGCGCGAGCTCGAGGACGCGTTCGACTTCGTCGAGACACCCGACCAGGCCGCCAGCATCGACGAGGTCAAGGCCGACATGGAGAAGACGGTCCCGATGGACCGGCTGATCTGCGGCGACGTCGGCTACGGCAAGACCGAGATCGCCGTCCGGGCCGCCTTCAAGGCGGTGCAGGACGGCAAGCAGGTGGCCGTGCTGGTGCCGACGACCCTGCTGGTGCAGCAGCACTTCCAGACCTTCAGCGAGCGGTACGCCCAGTTCCCGGTCGTGCTCAGGGCGCTCTCGCGCTTCCAGAGCGACGCGGAGGCGAGCGCCACGATCGAGGGG
>NZ_DATFMA010000108.1:0-6374 GCF_035267225.1 Ornithinimicrobium sp. | reverse complement strand
CACCAGCGAAGGACAGAACAAGCCTATGGCGAAGAAGGACGGCGTCATCGAGATCGAGGGCACCGTAGTGGAGTCCCTCCCGAACGCGAACTTCCGAGTCGAGCTGAGCAACGGACACATCGTGCTCGCCCACATCTCGGGGAAGATGCGTCAGCACTACATCCGGATCCTTCCTGAGGACCGGGTCGTGGTGGAGCTCAGCCCGTACGACCTGACCCGCGGCCGTATCGTCTTCCGCTACCGCTGAGACACACCAGCACCACATTCAGAAGAACCAGCCATCACACCCAGATCGAGAGATGACAAGCAGGCGATGAAGGTCCAGCCCAGCGTCAAGAAGATCTGCGACAAGTGCAAGGTGATCCGTCGCAACGGACGGGTCATGGTGATCTGCGACAACCTGCGGCACAAGCAGCGGCAGGGATAGCCAGAACATCGCACCTCGCGGGTCCTCTACCCGGCACCAACGATGAATACGCAGCACCCGACCCCCGATATGCGGGACGTCACTCTCGGCTCGGAGGCCGAGAACCGCAGAGCACCACGAGACGCGGAACGGTGTTGCACCAGACCTCCGACGAGAACACAGGAGCACGACACATGGCACGACTGATTGGAGTCGACCTGCCGCGCGAGAAGCGCGTCGAGGTCGCTCTGACCTATATCTACGGAGTGGGGCGCACCCGCGCCGACTCAACGCTGGCAGCCACCGGGGTCGACCCGTCGGTGCGCGTCAAGGACCTCAGCGACGAGCAGCTCGTCCTGCTGCGCGACCACCTGGAAGAGCACTTCCGCCTCGAAGGTGACCTGCGGCGCGAGGTCGCGGCCGACATCCGCCGCAAGGTGGAGATCGGCAGCTACCAGGGCATCCGGCATCGCCGGGGTCTGCCCGTGCATGGTCAGCGCACCAAGACCAATGCGCGCACCCGCAAGGGTCCCAAGCGGACCGTCGCCGGCAAGAAGAAGGTCACCAAGTAGGCCCCGGCCGCACTTGGTCACCGTCAGGAGAGACGAATGCCCCCCAAGAGTCGTAGTACCGCCGGTGCGCGCAAGGTGCGCCGCAAGGAGAAGAAGAACGTCGCCTTCGGCCAGGCGCACATCAAGAGCACCTTCAGCAACACGATCGTGACGATCACCGACCCGACCGGCGCGGTCATCGCGTGGGCCTCCTCGGGCCAGGTCGGCTTCAAGGGCTCGCGCAAGTCCACCCCCTACGCCGCGCAGATGGCCGCCGAGGCCGCTGCCCGCCGGGCCATGGAGCACGGGATGCGTAAGGTCGACGTCTTCGTCAAAGGCCCGGGTTCGGGTCGGGAGACCGCGATCCGCTCGCTGACCGCGGCCGGCCTGGAGGTCGGTGCCATCAGCGACGTCACCCCCCAGGCCCACAACGGCGTACGCCCGCCCAAAAAGCGTCGCGTCTGAGCGCCGGAAGGAAGAGGTAGGAACACATGGCCCGCTATACCGGCCCCATCACCAAGAAGTCGCGCCGACTCAAGGTCGACCTCGTCGGCGGCGACAAGAACTTCGACCTACGCCCCTTCCCGCCGGGACAGCACGGCCGTCGCCGGATCCAGGAGAAGGAGTACCTCACCCAGCTGCAGGAGAAGCAGAAGGCCCGCTTCACCTACGGCGTCATGGAGAAGCAGTTCCGTCGCTACTACGAGGAGGCGGCTCGCCGTCCCGGCAAGACCGGCGACAACCTGCTCAGCATCCTGGAGTCGCGGCTGGACAACGTCGTGTACCGCGCCGGCCTGGCGCGCACCCGACGCGCTGCCCGCCAGCTGGTGAGCCACGGTCACTTCCTGGTCAACGGCGAGCGCGTGGACGTGCCGTCGTACCAGGTCTCGCAGTACGACATCATCGACATCCGGCCGTCCTCGGTGGAGGCATTCCCCTTCGAGCTGGCTCGCCAGACCTTCGGTGACCGCCCGGTCCCGGCGTGGATGAAGGTCGTGCCCGGCTCGCTGCAGATCCTGGTCCACCAGGTGCCGACGCGCGCCCAGATCGACACCGTGCTCACCGAGCAGCTCATCGTCGAGCTCTACTCCAAGAACTAGCCACGCCCCTCTCTCCCGCACCCCCAGCCACATCGTTCGACATGCCGCGCCGAACTCGGCGCAAGATGTCGAACTCGCGGCTGGGGGTCGAGGGGGAGTGGCCGCACACCGGGTGAGCGAGGACCGAGTCGTCTCGCCCTGAGCCGGCCGAGAGGTCGGTACCCACCGGGCATCAAATAGCGGTTGCCCGAGGAAAGGAAGAACACCAGTGCTGATCGCTCAGCGACCCACCTTGACCGAGGACGTCGTCTCCGACGCCCGATCCCGTTTCACCATCGAGCCCCTCGAGCCTGGCTTCGGCTACACGCTCGGCAACTCCCTGCGCCGCACCCTGCTGTCCAGCATCCCGGGCGCGTCGCTGACCAGCATCCGCATCGACGGCGTGCTGCACGAGTTCTCCACGATCCCGGGGATCAAGGAGGACGTCACCGAGATCATCCTCAACCTCAAGGCCCTCGTCGTCTCCAGCGAGTTCGACGAGCCGGTCGTGATGTACCTGCGCAAGCAGGGCGCGGGAGCCGTCACCGCGGCCGACATCGCTCCGCCGGCCGGGGTCGAGGTGCACAACCCCGAGCTGCACATCGCCACCCTCAACGACTCCGGCAAGATCGAGATGGAGCTGACCGTCGAGCGCGGTCGCGGGTACGTCTCGGCGCAGCTCAACAAGTCGATGGAGCAGGAGATCGGGCGGATCCCGGTCGACTCCATCTACTCTCCGGTGCTGGCCGTGACCTACAAGGTCGAGGCCACTCGCGTCGAGCAGCGCACCGACTTCGACCGGCTCGTCCTGGACGTGGAGACCAAGCGCTCCATCGCTCCCCGCGACGCCATGGCTTCTGCCGGGCGCACCCTGGTGGAGCTGTTCGGCCTGGCCCGCGAGCTCAACGTCGAGGCCGAGGGCATCGAGATCGGGCCCTCCGCGGGAGACGCGGCGCTGGCCTCGGACCTCGCCCTGCCGATCGAGGACCTGGACCTGACCGTGCGGTCCTACAACTGCCTCAAGCGGGAGGGAATCCACAGCGTCGGCGAGCTGGTCAGCCGCAGCGAGGCCGACCTGCTCGACATCCGCAACTTCGGCGCCAAGTCGATCGACGAGGTCAAGGACAAGCTGGGCGAGATGGGCCTGTCGCTGAAGGACAGCCCTCCCGGGTTCGACCCCAGCACCGCCGACTACTCCGAGGACGACTCGTTCGAGGACGAAGCCGACGCCAGCTTCGCCGAGGACGAGCAGTACTGAGATTTCGAGCAAGGAGACACGTACATGCCTACCCCCAAGAAGGGTCCGCGCCTAGGTGGTGGTCCGGCGCACGAGCGCCTGATGCTGGCCAATCTCGCTACCGCCCTCTTCGAGCACGACCGCATCACCACCACGGAGGCGAAGGCGAAGCGGATGCGTCCCCTGGCCGAGCGCCTGGTCACCTTCGCCAAGCGCGGTGACCTGCACGCCCGCCGTCGCGTCATGACGACGATCGGCGACAAGGGTGTGGTGCACCGGCTGTTCACCGAGATCGCACCGGACATGGCCGACCGACCCGGCGGTTACACCCGCATCACCAAGATCGCCCCCCGCAAGGGGGACAACGCGGCCATGGCCGTGATCGAGCTGGTGCGCGAACCGGTGGCCAAGCGCCAGGTCGTGCAGCAGGCGGAGGGTGCCACGCAGCGATCTGCTCGCGACCGCGACGCGGTCAAGGAGCAGGAGGTGGCCACCGCGCCGAACGAGGCCGACGAAGCCGAGCGCGAGATCGCTGAGGCCGAGGTCGCCGAGGAGCAGGGTGTCGAGGTAGCCGCCCCCGCCGAGACGGTCCAGGTCAACGAGGAAGCCACGGACGACACCACCGAGGCTGCGAACACCAAGGCCGAGGATGTCGAGTCGCAGCAGGAGTCGGACGGCTCCACCGGCTCGGCCGAGACCACGTCCTGACCGCAGCCTCGAGCTTCGGATGATGCTGCCCCGCCCGACTGCGGCGGGGCAGCATCGTCAGTTCCGGGCCAGATGGTGCTCAAGCGCGTCGACCGCGGTCGTCCACCCCGCTGCCCCGGGGGAGTCCGGCGGCACTCCGACGTGCGTCATCACCATGTGGGTCCCGGAGTCGACGGTCTGCAGCTCGACTCGGACCTCCGTCACGGTCGGGTGGCTCTCCGGCATACCCAGCTCGACGGCGGACTTCACGTTGCCTTCGGCATCGGCGATCGCCTCGGAGTAGACCAGCCGGTGCGGCGGGTCGACGGTGAGGAACTCACCGGTGAACCACATCTCGGTCGGCCCCTGGGGGGTCGGCACGCGCATGCACAGCCGCCGTGTCCCGCCGCCCCGCACCTCGAAGTCGAGGTGCGGGATGTCGGCGCCGTCAGGGCCGTACCAGGCGGCGAAGTGTCGGGCATCGGTCCACATCGACCAGACCACGTCGATCGGAGCGTCGAGCGTGCGCTCGACCACCAGGGAGTCGGTGGTGTCGACGGCTGGCTGCTCGGTCATGGGTGTGTCCTCTCGGTTTCGGACGCGGGCGAGGCGGGGAAGCTGTGCTCTCGGTCGACGCTGGTGACGTATGTCTCGAGCCGGTCGAACCGGTCCTCCCAGATCGAGCGGTACTGCTCGGCCCAGGTGGAGACCGCGGCCAGTCTGGCCGGGGCGAGTGCGCAGGGCCGGGACTGGGCGCGGTGAGTCCGCTCGACCAAGCCGGCGTGCTCCAGCACCTTGATGTGCTTGGAGACCGCCGGCAGGGTCATTGCGAAGGGCTCGGCCAGCTCGTTGACGCTGGCCTGGCCCTGCGCGAGCCGAGCCAGGATGGCCCGGCGGGTCGAGTTCGCCAGCGCTGCGAAGGTGGCGTCGAGCTGCTGGTCGTCCGCGATGGTGACCACGTTGGGCCTCACTTTACTTATCGGTATATTAACTAGTTTGTAAACTAACGCGGGGGTTCGGCCCGGTCAAGATCTAGGGTGTGAGCCGTGCCCGACTCTTCCTCTCTGGTCCGACTGCGGATGGACCTCGCCTACGACGGCACGCACTTCTCTGGCTGGGCGTCCCAGCCGGGTCGCCGGACGGTGCAGCAGACGGTGGAGCAGGCGTGGGGGGTGCTGCTGCGTGACCTGGCGCCGACGACGACGGTGGGCGGGCGTACCGACGCCGGGGTTCACGCCAGAGCTTCGGTGGTGCACCTGGACATTCCTCTGCGGCAGTGGCAGGCGTTGCCCGGGCGCAGCACCCGCTCGCCGGAACAGGCCGCGCTTCGCCGCCTGGCCGGCGTGCTGCCGGAGGACATCGTCGTGCGCTCGGTCCGGGTGGCGCCCGCCGGCTTCGACGCGCGCTTCTCGGCGCTCCATCGTCGGTACAGCTACCGCCTCAACGACCGCCCCGAGAGCGCCGACCCGCTGCGACGTCACGACACCGTGCATCTCAAGCGGCCGGTCGACGAGCTGCGGATGAACGAGGCCGCCCGTGCGCTCCTCGGGTTGCGCGACTTCGCGGCGTTCTGTCGCAAACGGGCAGGGGCCACCACGACCCGTACCCTGCTGCGCTTCGAGGTCGTTCGAGATCCGGACGGCGTGGTCGTGGCGCACCTGGAGGCGGACGCCTTCTGTCACAGCATGGTGCGCAGTCTCGTAGGGGCTGTGGTCCCGGTCGGGGAAGGCCGCCGAGAGCCTGCATGGCCCGCGGAGGTCATGCGGGCAGGTGCCCGCAACCCCGGTGTCACCGTGATGCCCGCACATGGTCTCTGCCTGGAGCAGATCGTGTACCCACCCGAGAGTGAGCTGGCAGCCCGGGCCCAGACCACCCGGTCCCGGCGCGACGGCTTGGAGGGCCGGAGCATCTGACTCGGGACCCTCAGCCCCAAGTCGTCACCGCGAGCTCGTCCGGGCGAACTGGCGGATGCACAGGGGCACGAACACCAGCAGCAGCAGGAAAACTCCGATCAACACCGTGATCACCGGGTACTGGATGCCGAAGGTGTCTCGGACGATGCTTTCCTGCGTGTTGCCGAAGAGGTCGCGCGCCGCCTGGACCAGAGCCGAGACGGGGTTCCAGTCGGCGAAGATCTCGAGCGGCCGGGGGAGGGACTCCGCGGGCACGAAGGCGTTGCTGATGAAGGTGATCGGGAAGAGCACCATGAACGAGGCGTTGTTGATCGTCTCGGGAGTGCGCACCACCATGCCCAGCAGTGCCATGACCCAGCTGAACGCGTAGGAGAACAACAAGATCAACGCGATCCCGGCCAGGAACGACGGCACCCCGTTGGTGAAGCGCCAGCCGACGACGAAGCCCGTACCGATCATGATGACCATGGAGATGCTGTTGAGCATCAGGTTGGAGTTCGT
>NZ_DATFMA010000107.1:0-11227 GCF_035267225.1 Ornithinimicrobium sp. | reverse complement strand
CCGCCGATGAGGGCGGCCAAGCCGAGGACGTGGGCGAAGACGAGGAGCTGGTAGACACCGTCCATGCCTCTAGCCTCTCACCCGCTCAACCGTGCCCCGGCGAGGACCTCGCGGCCCCACGGCTGCAGTGGGGTGGAGGAGCCCAGCTGCGCCAACGGGACCCACGCCGCCTCCTCGGTAGAACCGCCGACGTCGTGCACCACCGGCTCCTGCGGCCTGGGGCACCGGGCGCGGTAGACCAGCCGCACGGCGTGGAAGTTCTCGAACCGGCCGGAGGGAGCGCGCCCGGCCCAGTGCCCGCTGGTCACCGTATGAGGCCGCACGTCGGTGAGCAGCTGGCCGGTCTCCTCCCAGACCTCCCGGTGCACCGCGTCCACGGGGTCCTCACCGTCGTCGATACCGCCACCGGGCAGGCCCCAGTGGCCGCTGCGTGAGTCGGTGAACGAGGTCAGCAACACGCAGGGGAGGCCGTCGACGTCCTCGGTCACCAGCGCGTAGGCGGCCAAGCGTTGGTAGGGGTAGGCGGGCGCCTGGGGTTCTACCGCGTAGCGCAGCACGACCTCCGGTTGCTCACCCGCGCCCGCCTCCAGTCGTGCTCCGAGCCAGCGCGGCTCCCAGCCGGCGATGGCCAACGTCCGGGCCGGATCCTCGCCGTGGGCGACTCCCGCCTCGTAGCGCACCGCCCCTGAGGCGTCACGCGCCTCGACTCGCGCGCGCATCCGCTCCCCCCTCTCGGCCGAGCCCCTGAAGAGCCCCCTCGTAGTGTCCCAGGGTGTCGGCCGTCACCGCTGGCCAGTGGTGGTCCCACGGCGGATGACGGTGGTGGTGCTCGGCGTACCGTCGCAGGCGCGCGGGGTCGGCCAGCAGGTCAGCGAGCGCGGTGCTGAGCTGGCGGTCCCCCGTGGCGAGGACGCCCCCGACCCCGGGCTGGACCACGTCCCGCACCCCCGTCCCGGTGTACCCCGCGACCGGGAGGCCGGCGCAACGAGCCTCCAGCGCGGCGATGCCGAAGGCCTCGTGCCGGCTCGCCGCCACGTACAGGTCGGCGTCGGCCAGATGCCCGGCCAGGTGAGCGCGCGGTATTCGCCCCGGGAGATCGACCCATTCACGCAGGGTGGTGCCGCCGACCAGCGCCCGCAGCGCGGACCACCATGGACCGTCGCCCAGGATCGACAGCCGCGGTCGCCGGTGTGCCGGTACGCGCTCACGCACCCGGGCGAGAAGGGCGATGAGGTGCAGGGGTCGCTTGCGGGCCGAGAAACGCATGGCGCTCACCACTCGCGGACCCGGCCCACTCCCCCCCGGCACGCTGACCCTGCTCGAGCTCGACGAACCTCGATGCGCCCGGGCGCCCCCGTGGGTCCAGGCGGGCACGTCCAGCCCGTTGCGCAGCACCGGCACCTCCGGGAGCCGCAGCAGGCCTTCGAGCTGCTCAGCAGCGACCGTGGAGACCGCGGTGGGCCGCACGCCCCGCTCGACCAGCCGCCGCCAGGTGGGGGCCAGCGCCAGCGCCAAGGGAGAGGACCCGGGCAGGCTGTGCCAGGTCAGCAGGGTCGGCAGCCTTCCGCTCGCCGCGATGCCGGCCGCCTGCTGGGCGAGGGGCCCCAGCACCCCGATGTGAGCGTGCACGACATCGGCGCCGGCCAGCACCTGCCGCAACCGTCGGCCGGCCCCGAGGCCGACCGGTGCACCGACCGGGTTCGCGACGGGCAGACGCAGCACATCGCGCTCCGGGGGGCCCGGGGTCGCCGTGATCACCAGGGGCTGGTGACCCGCCCGACGAAGCGCCCTAGCCAGGCCCGCGACCTGCACCTCGATCCCGCCCAGACGGGGCGGGTAGCAGTCGGAGACCAACGCGATCCTCACGCCGACAGCGTGTCACGCTGGGAGTATCGTGAGCCGGCCAGGCGTCAACCACACCGCTGGTGCGCAGGAGGCGCCCACCCGGCACGACGAGGGGACGAGAGCGCGTGCGACAGACTGTGGTCGCGGTGAACGCCCACCCCGACGACGAGGCGATACTCATGGGCGGCACGCTGGCGGCACTCAGCGCGCGCGGACACCGGGTCGTCCTGGTCACGCTGACCCGAGGCGAGGAGGGCGGGCCGGTCGGCCCAGGCTGCGAGGACGACATGGAGTCTCGGGGGGCGCGACGCATGGAGGAGCTCCGGACCAGCGCGGTGGCCCTGGGCGCCTCGGACGTCATCGACCTGGGGTACGCGGACAGCGGGATCGGCCCGCAGGTGCTCCCCGCCCTCGGGCGGCGTCCGCGGCTGCATGTCGTCCCGGTGCTGCAGGCGGGCGCGAGGCTGGCGGCGGTGCTTCGCGACCAGCGGGCCAGTCTCGTCATCGGCTACGACCCCGCGGGCGGCTACGGTCACCGCGACCATGTGCGCGCCCACCACCTCACGAGGGCTGCCGCGGCGCTGACCCCGGGGGTCCGGCTGGTCGAGGCCACCCTCCCCCGCGAGCCGATCCTGCGCACGGTGCGTGCCGGGTACCGGCTGCGGGGCCTGCCCGGCCTCAACGGGTTCTTCGCGCCCGACTTCACGCCCCAGCAGTGGGCCCGGAGCTTCACCCCCTCGTCGCGGATCACGCACCGAGTGGACGTGCGCGCCCAGGTGGCGGCCAAGCGCACAGCACTGCACGCCCACGTCTCGCAGCGCCGGGCCGGCACCCGCAGGCCTGGACTGTGGACCCTCGTCCTGGGTCTGCCGGCGCCCCTGGCCCGGCTCCTGCTCGGCTGGGAGTACTTCGTCGAGCCAGGGCGCGGCGCGGCCCCCCCGACGCGGCGGGCGGCCCTTCACGACCTCGCGGCGGAGCCCGCATGAAGGAGCACCCGCCCGAGGAGGCGGCTCGCTTCGGCTGGCGAGAGACCGCGCAGTCCGTGGCGGGCATCGCGCTGGCGGCGGCTCTGGTGGTCTTCGGCCTGCCCTGGGTGGCCGAGACGACCTGGCCGCAGATCGCCGCACAGCTGCGGCTGGTCGGCCCCGGCTCGGCCCTGGGTATGGCCGCACTGTTGCTGGCCGGCCTGTACTGCTACACCCACACCATGATCGCCTCGCTGCCCGGCCTGACCCATCTGCGCGCGCTGATGGTCAACGCGGCGGGCTCGATGGTGAGCAACCTGCTCCCCGGAGGAGGGGCGGTGGGGGTGGCCCTGACCTACGTGATGTTCCGCTCCTGGGGCCACCTCCGCCGCGCCATCTCCACCTCGATCCTCGTGCTCACGGTCTGGAACATCCTGGCCCGCCTCGCCCTACCGGTACTGGGGGCCCTCTTCGTCCTGCTGGGCCCCGTGCAGGCCCCGCGCCCGGTCCTCGTTGCCGCCGCTCTCGCCGCCGGGATCGGCGTGTTGGTCCTGGGCTTCTTCGCCGGAACGGTCTTCTCCGAGCGCGTCGCCCGCGAGGTCGGCGGCGCCCTGGGCACTCTGGCCTCACCCTTGGCCCGGCGCTTCCCCCAGCTGGCCGACCTCGACCACTTCGTGGCCGACCAGCGTGCGCGCGTGGAGGCCATCGTGCGTCGGTCGAGCCTGCGCCTGAGCCTGGGCCTGGCGGGGATGTTCGGCTTCCTCTTCGTGCTGTACGTCGTCGCGTCGCGCTCGGTCGGACTGGAGCTGGGGCTGGCCGCGCTGTTCGCCGCGTACGCGTTCCGGCAGTTCCTCACCGTGGTCGCCATCACCCCGGGCGGTCTGGGCGTCACCGAGGTGGGCACCGTCGGCATCCTGGTCGCCTTCGGCGGCGACCCGTCAGCCGCGGCGGCGGCCGCGCTGCTCTATGCCGTGTTCACTCACCTGCTGGAAGTGCCCCTGGGTGCCGTGGCCTTGTTGGCGTGGTGGGCCGGACGGCGGCGGCGTGCCCGGACGGAGGTCTCGTGAGCGGCAGAATGGCGCCGATGGACCTCGACCTCCCCGACTCACGGTGACCACCCTGCTGGGGCTCGACCTCCGCGGCCGCAGGGTGCTCGTCGCAGGCGGAGGCGTAGTGGCGGGGCGCCGCGCCCGCCGCTTCGCCGCCGACGGCGCCGACGTGGTCGTGGTCGCCCCCGCGCTTCGCGACGAGCGCCTCGAGCACCTGGTCCGGGGAGACCAGGTCACCTGGCTCCCGCGCCCGGTGCAACAAGGCGACATCCAGGGCTCCTGGCTGGTCCTGGCCGCGACCGACGACCCCGCCACGAACGACGCTGTGGCGCAGTGGGCGCATGCTGCCCACGTCTGGTGCATCCACGCCTCCCAGGCCCGCGCCGGAAGCGCCCGCATGGCCGCCAGCTCGCAGCACGGCGAGGTCCTCCTCGGGGTGGTCTCCGACGGCGGGGTGGACCCGGCTCGCGTGGCTGCGGTGCGCGACGCGCTCGCTGACCACCTGGACAGTGGTGCGGTCGACCTACGCCGACGCCGGCGGTGAGCGCAGGTCGACCGGGGCCGTGTGCCGCGCTAGCGGCGACGGGCCGAACCGGACTGGACCAGGCGGGACACCTGAGCTTCATGCGCCCGCCGAGCGACGGTGTCGTCCACCTCGGCCGGCTGCCAGTCCCCCGTCGCTCGGCGACAGGCGATCTCCAGCAACCCGTCGGCCAGGGCCGGGTTGGCCGGCAGGACGGGCCCGTGCAGGTAGGTGCCGACCACGTTGTGCACACGCGCGCCCTCGGTGGAGTCCCGGCCGTTGTTGCCCTGGCCGTAGCGGACGCGCCCGAAGACGGCCTGGCCCGAGCCCAGCACGGTGGAGCCGGAGTGGTTCTCATACCCCACGACCGAGCCGAAGTCGGTCTGCAGCACCACCGGGCCGATCATGCGGCGCTCGTTGCCTCGGGTGGTGACATCGAGGATGCCCAGACCCGGCAGGCGGGCCCCTTCGGCGGTGATGAAGGCCTCGCCGAGGAGCTGGTACATGCCGCACACCATCAGCATCGGCGTCCCCGCTGCAGCGAGCTCGCGCAGCCGGTCGGCCTGGACCGCGAGGTCGTCCTGCACGCGAAGCTGGCCGGAGTCCTGCCCGCCACCGCCCAGCAGCAGGTCGGCCCGTTCCGGCCAGGGGTCTCCGGGCCCGTGGTTGTGCACCACCGGGGTGTAGCCGTGCCAGCGCAACCGGGCGGCCAGGCACCGGGTGTTGCCCAGGTCGCCGTAGATGCTCATCTCCTGGGGGTACAGGTGGACCAGATGCACCTCACCCTTGCTGGTCGTGCTGCTCATGCGCCGGTCGCCTTCGGGTCCTCCCCGAAGCGCGCCAGGTCGTACCGGCTGGACAGCCGGCGACGCAGGTGCATCATCGCGGTGTAGGTGCAGAACAACCGGGTGGGCTCGGCGTCGTGCTGGTCCAGGAAATGATCCAGCGCAAGGTCCAGGTCGCACTCGGTCCGCCCCACGGGCACGTCGTCGTACATCAGGCGCAGGGCCATGTCCCAGCCGCGGACCCCGCTGGTCATGCTCACCCCGCGTTCGCGCAGGCTCGCGAAGGAGACGTCGTACAGCCAGGACACGTCCCGGCCGTCGGCGTAGTTGTCGTTGATCGCAATCATGGTGGCGACCGGCTGGGCGCCGTAGGTGGACAGGGCCACCGTGAACCCGGCCGGGTTCTTGACCAGCACCAGCTCCAGCGGATGGCCACCCACGTCGATGGTCTCCCCGCGACCGAACGGCGGGTGCACTGCTTCCAGAGCGTTCTTGGCCACGTCGGCGGAGAAGTCCTCACCGAGCACGACGCGGGCCATCGTGCAGGCCGCGGTGGCGTTGATCATCGCCGCCAGGCCACGCTGGCGCAGTCGCAGCGGCCCCACGTCGTCACCACCGGGGTCCTGGACGGTGAAGGCGTCCTGGTCGTGAGGCAGCAGCACCCCGTCGCCGGAGCCCATCCTCGGGGCGTCCGACGGGTCCTCGAAGCGGACGTCGGCCTCCTGGATCTCCGGCAGCCGGTCGGCGATGACCGGGTCCACCCCGAACCAGCGCACGCCCACCCGCTCGGCCACAGCAGGGCCGACGCGGGAGACGAAGGCGTCGTCGGCGTTGAGCACCACCACCTGAGTGGTCTGGTCGGCCAGCCGGGACAACAGCCCGGCCGTGAAGTCGATCTCGGCGAACCGGTCCAGCTGGTCGCGGGCGACGTTGAGCAGCAGGGCGTGCGTCGGCGGCACCACGGCGGCGAAGTGCAGCGCGTGGGCCTCGTCGAGCTCCAGGACAGCCACATCCGCGTGCAACCGCCCACGCAGGTCCACCTCGCCCAACATCGCCGAGATCACCCCGCGCGTGAAGTTGCTGCCGGTGGGGTTGGTGAACACCGGCAGGCCGTGCTCGCGCAACACGGCGACCAGCATCTTCGTGGTCGTGGTCTTGCCGTTGGTCCCGGTGACCACGACCACCCCCCGCGGCATGGCCGCCAGGGTGTGCCGCAGCACGCCGGGGTCGATAGTCTCGCTCACCAGACCGGGCAGGGCGGAGCCACCGCCCCGGAACCGCGAGACCACTCTCGCGACCTTGCCGGCGGCCAGCGCTGCGGTCAGCCGGGGCCGCACGCCTACTCCCACTCGATCGTGCCCGGAGGCTTGCTCGTCACGTCCAGGACGACGCGGTTGACCTCTTCCACCTCGTTCGTGATGCGTGAGGAGATCAACGCCAGCACCTCGTGTGGCAGCCGGCTCCAGTCGGCGGTCATCGCATCCTCGCTGGACACGGGGCGAAGCACGATGGGGTGGCCGTAGGTGCGACCGTCGCCCTGAACACCGACCGAGCGCACATCAGCAAGCAGCACCACGGGGCACTGCCAGATCTCACGGTCCAGCCCGGCGCGGGTGAGCTCCTGGCGAGCGACGGCGTCCGCCCGGCGCAGGATGTCGAGGCGCGCGGCGTCGACGGCCCCGATGATCCGGATAGCCAGCCCGGGGCCGGGGAAGGGCTGGCGCCACACGATCGACTCGGGCACCCCCAGCTCCAGGCCGACGTGGCGCACCTCGTCCTTGAACAGGGTACGCAGCGGCTCGATGAGGCTGAACTGCAAGTCGTCGGGCAGGCCACCGACGTTGTGGTGGCTCTTGATGTTCGCCGCTCCGCTGCCCCCGCCGGACTCGACGACGTCGGGGTAGAGGGTGCCCTGCACCAGGTAGCGCACCGGGTGGCCCTGCGCGTCGGCGCTGCCGGCGATGTCGCGCGCGGCCCGCTCGAAGACCCGGATGAACTCCCGCCCGATGATCTTGCGCTTGGTCTCCGGGTCGGTCACGCCGTCCAGGGCCTCGAGGAACTGCTGCTCGGCATCCACGGTGACCAGGTCGACCCCGGTCGCGGCCACGAAGTCCTGTTGCACCTGCTCGGCCTCACCCTCGCGCAGCAGGCCGTGGTCGACGAACACACAGGTGAGCTGCTCCCCGACCGCCTCGTTCACCAGCGCTGCCGCCACCGAGGAGTCGACCCCGCCGGAGAGGCCGCAGATCAGCCGGGCGTCGCCGACCTCCGCGGCTACCCGGTCGATGAGGTCTCGCGCCACGTCGGCGGTGGTCCAGTTGGCGCGCAGCCCCGCCCCGTCCCGCAGGAAGTTCTCGAGCACCCGCTGGCCGAAGGTGGAGTGCACGACCTCGGGGTGCCACTGGACTCCGTACAGCCTGCGGTCGTCGTCTTCGAACGCCGCCACCTGGGAGCCCGGGCTGGTCGCGGTGACCTTCGCGCCCGAGGGCGCCTGTGTGACGGCGTCGCCGTGCGACATCCACACGGGCTGGTCCTCCGGCTGCCCGTCGAAGAGGGTGCTCGCGGTGTCGGTCACGCGCGCCCGGGTCTGCCCGTACTCGCGCATCCCGGTGCGAGCCACCTCTCCGTCCATGGCCGCTGCCATGGCCTGGAAGCCGTAGCAGATGCCCAGCACCGGTACACCGGCGTCGAGCAGTGCCTCCTCGAGCCGTGGCGCCCCGTCGGCGTACACCGACGCGGGGCCCCCCGAGAGCACGAAGGCGCTGGGGCTCTTGGCCAGCATCTCCCGCACCGGCATGTCGTGCGGGACCAGCTCGCTGTACCGGCCGGCCTCACGCACCCGGCGGGCGATCAGCTGGGCGTACTGCGCGCCGAAGTCCACCACCAGGACCGGTTCGTCGGCCAGCGTCTGCCCCGGGGGCGGGCCATCGCTCTGCGTCTGCGTCACACCGAGCAGGCTACCGGCGACGGACCCGAGCCCGTGGCACCGTTCAGGCCGTCGTCGGCGCGGCGTGACGCTGCGCCAGCTGCGCCTTGGCGCTGCGGGTCATCCGGTGTTCGACCACGAAGGACAGGAAGGGCACCGTGCCTGCCAGCATCACTGCGACCATCGTGGGCAGAGACCAGCGCAGCTCGAACCCGAGCATGGCGACGGCCAGCAGGTAGAGCATGTAGAGGAAGCCGTGCGGCTGGGCCCACCAGTCCAGCAGGTGGTTGTCGAAGCCGTAGCGCAGCACCATGTGCAGCGTCAGCACCAGCAGCGCTACCCCGACCACCATGGCCATGACCTGGAAGAACCGGAGCTTGGCGAGGTCACTCACGACGCCACTGTAGGCCGTGGGGCTGAACGCTCCGGCCGGGGACGGCTGGCCTGGTGCAGGAAACGCAGGTACATGTAGACCGCGAACCCGGCGAAGACCCACCACTGCAGCCCGTAGCCCACGTTGCGCCAGTCGACCGCCTCGGGGACCAGAGCCGGCGGCGGAACGGGCCGGACGTCTCCGCCGCTGACCGGCGGGCTCTCCTCGGTGGCGAACACGAACGCGTTGTAGAGCTCGCCCGGCCACTCGTTGGCCAGCGCCGCCAGGTCGACCGAGGCACGCTCGCCCTCGGCCAGGCCCTCCTGCGACCCGCCCGTCGCGGACTCGCTCGGAGCCAGGGTGCCGGTCACGGTTCGCTCGCGGGCGTCCGGAGCGACGGCGAGGTCGGGGTCGGACACCCATCCGCGCAGCACCGGCAACAGTGCGCCCTCGTCGGTCCGCAACGGCACCACCACCCACCACCCCCGCCGGGAGTCCAGCACCCGGTCGGGCACGAGGAACTGCAGGTCAGCCAGATAGCGCCCCTGGGCGAACACCGTCCGACCGGAGACCGCGTCGTCGTAGGGCGCGTAGGGCCGGGTGACCTGATCCACCGGCATGGCCGGTGCGGATGCCTGCTGCTCCAGCCGCTCCGTCGCCGAGGCGTCGGAGGCTCGGCCCATCTGCCAGCGACCCAGTTGGGCGAAGGCGATCACGATGACTACCAGCAGCGCCAGCAACGCCAGCCAGCGCGGTTGCAGGGCGGTGCGGAGCACCCCTTCAGCGTACGGCGCAGCCTCAGCGTCAGGCGTCGGGCTGGTCGTCGAACACGTACAGGCTGCCGCCGTAGCAGGCGACCCAGACGTGGTGGGTGACCGGGTCGTAGGTCAGTCCGATCGGGTTGGCGTCGGTCGGCTCCTTCTGCAGCACCTCCATGTTCTCGGTGCCGATCTTCGCGACCGAGGGCTCGTAGTAGTTGACCACGTACAGCGCCGTCCCGTCCGAGGAGAGCGACATGCTGCGTGGTTCCCTGCCGGAGGTCACCTCGTCGACGATCTGCTCGGTCTCGGTGTCGATCTTGTGGACAGTGTCCGCTCCACTGACCGCCAGGTAGAGCCACTTCCCGTCCTCGGAGAGGTTGAGGTGCCGAGGCTTGTCGCCGGTGTTCATCAGGACCTCGCTGTCCCCGGTCTCCAGATCGACCTTGAACAGCTTGTCGGCGTACATCGCCGCCACGTAGGCGGTGCGGTTGTCCGGCATGACCTCGATCCCCCGCGGCGCGGCCGCAATGGGGATCTCCACGGTCTCCTTGGCGCTCTTCCGGTCCACCACGGAGATGCTGGAGTCACACCAGTTGCTGACGATGACCCGGCTCTGGTCGGGCGTGATGTCCACGAACTTCGGCACCGCCCCCACCTCGATGACCTGGTCCCAGTCCATGTCCTGGGCGTCGAAGCGGTAGAGCAGCGAGCCTCCCACGCCGTCGGAGGGGCTGCACGCGTCGAAGCCCTCCTTGCCGAACCCTTCGCCGTACATCGTGTACTGCGAGACATAGGCGTACCGGCCGTCGTCGGTCCAGGCGGCCTCCACCGGCGCGCCCCGGGAGGTGCCGGGGTGGCCGGACAGGTCGAACTCGGACAGCTCCAGTCCGTCGTCCAGAGTCTCGAGCAGCTCACGGCTGCGCGAGTCGTACACGGTGGAGGTATGCCGGTACATCATGTTGTTGGCGATGACCAGCCCCGCCCCCGAGGCCACCACCGACTTGGGCGTGATGTCCCCGGTGATGTAGTCGACCTTCTCCATGGTCGTCTGGGCCGAGGGCGTGGCCGGCGGCTTGAGCACCACCCCTGCGTTGTTGGCCTTGGACTCACCGGAGGGCTCCCGCGTGGACTGGACCGCCGCATCGCCGCCGCCGCTACCCCCCTCGCCACCGTCCCCTCTGTCGTCGCCCCCGTCTGCCGCCGCGGCGTCCTGGCTCGCCCCCTCCTCGTCCCCTCCCGTCAGGGAGAGGCACGCGGTCAGGCTGATGGCGAGCAGCAGGGCAGCCAGCGCGCCACCGACCACGCGGCGCCGTCTCCGGTACAGGGGATCCTTGCTCAGGCGCATCGCAGGGGCACCTCCGTCTGGCTGCGTCGGATGGGCGTATCGCCATCCTAGGCAGCGGAAGGGCCCACGCCGATGAGGCTGGCGAAGTGGGCGGGCGCGTCTCGCGGGTCAGTAGGGCGAGGCCACGACCTCGACGCGCTGGAACTCCTTCACGTCGGTGTAGCCGGTCGTCGCCATGGCCCGGCGCAGCGCACCCATGAGGTTGGTGGCCCCGTCCGCGTCGCGGCCTGGACCCAGCAGGATCTCCGACAGGCTCCCGACCGTGCCCACATAGACCCGTTCACCCCGTGGCAGCAACGGGTGATGGGCCTCGGAGCCCCAATGGAACCCGTGTCCGGGTGCCTCGTGGGCTCGCGCCAGGGCCGCACCGATCATCACCGCGTCGGCACCACAGGCCACCGCCTTCACGATCTCACCGGAGTTGCCGACGCCACCGTCGGCGATGACGTGCACGTAGCGGCCGCCCGACTCGTCCAGGTAGTCGCGGCGAGCGGCGGCGACGTCGGCGATCGAGGTGGCCATGGGGGCGTCGATGCCCAGGGTGGTCCGCGTGCGGTGCGCCGAGCCCCCACCGAAGCCGACCAGCACCCCCGCCGCGCCGGTGCGCATCAGGTGCAGGGCGGCGGTGTAAGTGCCGGCCCCGCCGACCACGAAG
>NZ_DATFMA010000106.1:0-24193 GCF_035267225.1 Ornithinimicrobium sp. | reverse complement strand
CGGGCATGATGCCCAGCTCACCCTCGCTGCTGCGAAGGCTCACCATGGAGGCTTCACCCTCCCAGACCGTGCGGTCGGCAGCGACCAACGAGACGTTCAGCTCGCTCATACCGTCCTTTCTCGCGGCGCGGGGCCGAACCCGACGCCGCTAGCAGTGTACTGCGGGCGCTCAGCCGTCCTGCTCGAGATCCTTGGCCGCCTTCTCGACGTCGTCCAGCCCACCGCACATGAAGAAGGCCTGCTCCGGGAGGTGGTCGTACTCGCCGTCCGCCACCTTGGTGAAGGCCTCGATCGTCTCCTCCAGGGGCACCGTCGACCCTTCGATGCCGGTGAACTGCTTGGCCACGTAGGTGTTCTGGGACAGGAACCGCGAGATCCGGCGGGCCCGGCCCACGAGGACCTTGTCCTCCTCGGACAGCTCGTCGATGCCGAGGATCGCGATGATGTCCTGCAGCTCCTTGTAGCGCTGCAGGATGGACCGCACGCGTACCGCGGTGTCGTAGTGGTCCTGGGCGATGTAGCGCGGGTCCATGATGCGACTGTTCGAGGTGAGCGGGTCCACCGCCGGATAGATGCCTTGCGAGGCGATGGGCCGGGACAGCTCGGTCGTCGCGTCCAGGTGGGCGAAGGTCGTGGCGGGCGCCGGGTCGGTGTAGTCGTCCGCCGGCACGTAGATCGCCTGCATCGAGGTGATGGAGTGACCCCGCGTGGACGTGATGCGCTCCTGGAGCACGCCCATCTCGTCCGCCAGCGTCGGCTGGTAGCCGACCGCGGACGGCATACGACCGAGCAGGGTGGAGACCTCGGAGCCCGCCTGGGTGAACCGGAAGATGTTGTCGATGAAGAGCAGGACGTCCCGCTCCTGGACGTCGCGGAAGTACTCGGCCATGGTCAACGCCGACAGCGCGACGCGCAGCCGGGTGCCCGGCGGTTCGTCCATCTGGCCGAACACCAGGGCGGTCTGGCCGAGCACGCCGGCCTCCTCCATCTCGACGATGAGGTCGTTGCCCTCTCGAGTGCGCTCGCCGACGCCGGCGAACACCGAGACCCCGCCGTGGTCCTGCGCGACCCGGGCGATCATCTCCTGGATGAGGACGGTCTTGCCCACACCGGCTCCCCCGAACAGGCCGATCTTGCCGCCCTGAACATAGGGCGTGAGCAGGTCGAGGACCTTGATGCCGGTTTCGAACATCTGGGTCTTGGGCTCCAGCTGGTCGAAGTCCGGTGAGGACCGGTGGATGCCCCAGCGCTCCTCCACCTCGAGCTTCTCGTCACCGTCGAGGTTGAGGCAGGTGCCGGTGGTGTTGAACACCTTGCCGAGGGTCACGTCTCCCACCGGCACCGTGATCGGGCCGCCCGTGTCCTGGACGCTGCTTCCCCGGACCAGGCCGTCCGTCGTCTGCAGGGCGATCGCGCGGACCATGTTGTCGCCCACGTCCTGGGCGACCTCGAGGTTGATCGTCTGCATCTCTCCGGCCAGCTCGACCTCGGTGGTCAGCAGGTTGTACATCTCCGGGATCTGGCCCGGCGGAAACTCGACGTCGACGACCGGCCCGATGATGCGCGCGAGCCGGCCGACGCCGCCTTCGGTCTGCTCCTGCTCGGTAGCCTCATTCGTGGCAGTGCTCATGATTCAGTGCTTCCTTCTCACTAGCTGTCGGCGAGGGCGGCCGCGCCGCCCACGATCTCACTGATCTCTTGGGTGATCTCCGCCTGGCGGGCCTGGTTGGCCAGCCGGGTGTAGGTCTTGATGAGCTCTTCCGCGTTGTCCGTGGCCGACTTCATGGCGCGCTGGCGGGCCGCCAGCTCCGAGGCCGCAGCCTGCAGCAACAGGTTGAAGATCCGTGCCGTGACGTACTGCGGCAGCAGCGTGTCCAACGCCTCCGGGCCCGAGGGCTCGAACTCGTACAGCGGGTAGAGGTCCTCGGTCGCCTCCGGAAGGTCGGCCTCGACCACCTTGAGGGGAAGCAGCCGGACGACCTCGACCTCCTGGGTCACCATGTTGACGAAACGGGTGGAGACGATGTGCAGCTCGTCCACACCACCGTCGTCGGACCCGGCGACGAAGTCCTTCACCAGGCGTTCGCTGATCTCGCGGGCCACCTCGAACGTGGGGGCGTCGGAGAACCCCGTCCAGCTGTCGGCGAACTCGCGACGGCGGAAGCTGTAGAAGCCCTCGGCCTTGCGACCCGTCAGGTAGGGCACCACCTCGCGGCCCTCCCCCTCGAGGTACTCACGCAGCTGCTCGGACCGCTTCAGCACGTTGTTCGAGTAGGCGCCGGCCAGACCGCGGTCACTGGTGACGATCAGCACCCCGGCCTTGGTGGGCTCCTCACGCTCCGTGGTCAACGGGTGGTCGACGTTGGAGAACGTCGCCACGGCCGAGACGGCTCGCGTGATGGCCTCGGCGTACGGCGTGGTCTCCGTCACGCGCTGGCGCGCTTTGATGACACGGGAGGCCGCGATCAGCTCCATCGCCCGGGTGATCTTCTTCATCGACTTGATGGAGTCGCTTCGCTGCTTGTACTCCCGCTGCTGGGCTCCCATATCGGCCCTCCCCTCAGCGCTTCTGGGTCGTGATCTGCTCTTGCTCGACGTCGTCGGAGTCCATCGACTCCTCGTCGTCGGTGTCCACGTCCGCGTCCTCGTCGTCTCCGCTGTCGTCCGCGTCGTCGCTGGTGTCGTCCTCCGAGCCCGGCCGCATCCCGGCGTCGTCACTGGACTCGAACTCGTTCTTGAAGTCCTTCATCGCCGACTCCAGTGCGTCCGAGCTGTCGTCGCCCAGCTTGCCGGACTCGCGAACACCGTCCAGCAGCTCGGAGTGGTTGCGGCGCAGGTAGTCGAGGAACTCGTTCTCGAACCGCCGCACGTCCTCGGTCGGGACGTCGTCCAGGTATCCCTGGGTTCCCGCCCAGATCACGGCCACCTGCTCCTGGATGGGCAGCGGGGAGGACTGCGGCTGCTTGAGCAGCTCCACCATCCGAGCGCCACGGTCCAGCTGGGCTCGCGAGGTGGCGTCCAGGTCGGAGGCGAACATCGCGAACGCCTCCATCTCGCGGAACTGGGCCAGGTCGACCTTGAGCCGTCCCGACACGTTCTTCATGGCCTTGACCTGCGCGTCGCCCCCGACGCGTGAGACCGAGATGCCCACGTCGATCGCGGGGCGGACGTTGGAGTTGAACAGGTCACCGTCGAGGTAGATCTGGCCGTCGGTGATCGAGATCACGTTCGTGGGGATGAAGGCGGCGACGTCGCCCGCCTTGGTCTCGATGATCGGCAGACCCGTCATCGACCCGGCACCCAGGTCGTCCGACAGCTTCGCGCAGCGCTCGAGCAGGCGCGAGTGCAGGTAGAACACGTCGCCCGGGTACGCCTCGCGGCCCGGCGGCCGACGCAGCAGCAACGAGACCGCACGGTAGGCCTCCGCCTGCTTGGACAGGTCGTCGAAGACGATGAGCACGTGCTTGCCCTCGTACATCCAGTGCTGGCCGATGGCTGAACCGGTGTAGGGGGCGAGGTACTTGAACCCGGCCGACTCCGACGCGTTGGCGGCGACGATCGTCGTGTACTCCAGGGCTCCGCTCTCCTCCAGGGTGCTGCGCACCCCGGCCACCGTCGATGCCTTCTGACCGATGGCGACGTAGATGCAGCGGACCTGCTTGTCCGGGTCACCGGACTCCCAGTTCTCCCGCTGGTTCAAGATGGTGTCCACCGCGACCGTGGTCTTGCCGGTCTGCCGGTCTCCGATGATGAGCTGTCGCTGACCGCGCCCGATCGGGATCATGCTGTCGATCGCCTTGATGCCCGTCTGCAGCGGCTCGTGCACGGACTTGCGCTGCATGACGCCGGGAGCCTGGAGCTCCAGCGGCCGACTCTCGTCGGTCTCCAGGTCCCCCATGCCGTCCAGCGCGTGGCCCAGCGGGTCCACCACGCGGCCCAGGTAGGCATCCCCGACGGGTACGGAGAGCACCTCGCCGGTGCGGCGGACCTCCTGGCCTTCGTCGATGCCGGCGAAGTCACCCAAGATGACGACGCCGATCTCGTGGACGTCCAGGTTCAGCGCCAGTCCCAGGGTGCCATCCTCGAACCTCAGCAGCTCGTTGGTCATGCACGAGGGCAGGCCCTCGACGTGCGCGATGCCGTCCCCTGCGTCTGAGACCCGTCCCACCTCTTCCCGGGAGGCGGCGTTCGGGTCGTAGGACTGCACGAAGGAGTCCAAGGCGTCACGGATCTCCTCGGGACGGATGGTCAGTTCGGTCATGGGTTTCTCCTCGCCTGTGTCCCGCGATGCGAGACGGTGTGCCAGATATGGGGTGTGGGTGCGCCGCTAACGCGTCATGGATCGCCGGGCCTGGGCCAGGCGGTTGCTGATGGTGCCCTCGATGACCTCGTCGCCGATCTCGACTCGCACGCCACCCAGGACGTCGGGATCGATCACCGCGTTGACGTGGATGTCGCGACCGTACTGTTGCGACAGTGCCGCGGCCACCCGGTCGTACTGGTCCTCGGTCAGCGCCGACGCGCTGGTGACCACGGCGGTCAGATGGCTCTGACGCTCGGCCGCCTCCATGAGGTAGGACTCCAACGACTCGTCGAAGCGGGTCGTCGCCGACGCGACCGCGTGCGAGACCAGCCGCACCGTCTCCGGGGCAGCTCTGTCCTGAAGCAGAGCCTTGACCAGGTCGCCCTTCGCGTCATCCGGGGCCCGGGCGTCACTCAGGGCGGACTGCAGCTCGGGGGAGCCCTGGGCGATGCGCTTGAACCGGAACAGCTCGTCCTCGACCTGGGTCAGCCGTCCGTGCGTCTCGGCGTGGGCCAGGAAGGACTGCACGGCCAGCGTCTCCAGGGCCACGGTGAGATGTCCGTTGCGGGCCCAGCGCTCTGCGACGACGGCCCGTGTGACGCGCTGCGCCCCGTCGCTCACCCGGCCGGCGAACAGGCGGTCGACGAGCTTGCCGCGGTCGCGCCCGGTGCGTGAGGGATCGGTGAGGGCGCGCCGCAGCACTGCCGAGCCACCGAGGACCCCCGATACGGCCAGGAGGTCCTCGCCGACCCCGGCAGCGTCGACATCCTCCGCGCGCAGAGTCTCCTCCAGAGACTCACGGACCGAGGTGAGAGCGCCTCGCGACACGCCTTGCATCAGGACTCGCCACCGGCGTTCGCCGGAGTCTGGGCGTCGTCGGCCGAGCTGGACTCCAGCTCGCTCAGGAACCGCTCGATGACGTTGTTCTGCCGGTCCTGGTCCTCCAGCGACTCACCGACGATGCGGCTGGCCAGGTTGGTCGAGATCTCGCCCACCTCGCTTCGCAGCGAGACCATCGCCTGCTGGCGCTCGGCGTCGACCTGCTTGTGCGCCGTCGCGGTGATGCGCGCGGCCTCCGCCTTGGCCTGCTCACGCATCTCGGCCACGATCTGCGCGCCCTGCTCCTTCGCCTTCTCGCGGATCGCGCTCGCCTCGTCGTGAGCCCCGGCGAGCTGGTCCTCGTACTTCTTCTTGGCCTCCCGCGCCTCCTCCTGGAGCCGCTCGGCCTTCTCCATCCCGCCCTCGATGGCCTCGGTGCGGTCCTCGTAGGCCTTCTCGAAGGCGGGCACCACGTACTTCTTCGCGACGAAGTACAGGATGACGAAGGCGATGACACCCATGATCATCTCGGCCGGGTGCGGCAGCAGAGGGAAGCCCTCGGGGTAGCCGGGGCCCTCGGCCATCGATATCGAAACGCCCATCACGTCCCGTCCTCTCTTCTCGCGCGGTGGTGCAGGTCCTAGTTGCCGGAGAACACGAAGGCGAAGACCAGACCCAGGATGGCCAGCGCCTCGGTGAGCGCGAAGCCGGTGAAGGCAATGGTCTGAAGCATGCCGCGAGCCTCGGGCTGGCGGGCCACACCGTTGATGTAGGCGGCGAAGATCAGTCCGACACCGATACCCGGGCCGATGGCGGCCAGGCCGTAGCCGAGGAAGGCAATGTCACCAGTCATGAAGGGTTCCTTTCGGGTGGCAACGGGAACGGTTCCCGCTGTCAGTTCGCATGGCGAGTGGTCTATTCAGTTGTGGTGCACCATCGCGACCGACCGGCGCGAGGCCGGTTCAGTGCTCCTCGGCAACGGCGTCGGAGATGTACAGCGCAGCAAGGATGGTGAAGATGAAGGCCTGCAGGAACTGGATCAGCAGCTCGAAGAAGGTCATCACGATCGAGAAGAGGAGGGACAGCACCCCGGACGCCTGGAGCAGCACGCCGTCGCCGTGCAGCAGCAGGAACTCACCGCCCAGGATGAACAACAGAAGCATGAGGTGTCCGGCAAGCATGTTGCCGAAGAGCCGCAGCGCCAGCGTCAGCGGACGGATGGCGAAGTAGGTCAGGAACTCGAGCACGAACATGAGCGGAACCAGCCAGACCGGCAGCCCGGGCGGCACGAGGGACTTCAGGTAGCCGAGCACCCCGTGCTTCCGCTTCAGCGCCACCACGTGGTAGACGAGGTACACGATCAGCGTGAGCACGATCGGGAACCCGAGCCGCGACATGGTCGGGAACTGGATGAACGGCACGACCCCGGCGATGTTGTTGACCAGGATCATCGTGAAGATGGTGAACAGCAGCGGCACGAAGGGTTTGAAGTCCTTGCTGCCGATGACGTCGCGCCCGATGGTGTTGCGGGTGAAGTTGTAGATCCCCTCGGCGGCGAACTGCACCCGGCTGGGGACGATCTTCATATTGCGAGTGACGGCGATGTAGAAGCCCGCGATGAGCAGAACCGACAGCAGGGCGATCAGGGCAGGCCGGGTGAAGGTCCAGTAGCTGTCGCCACCGATCAGCGGCCACCAGAAGTCCTCGACGCCCGGGGTCTCGAACTCTTCGCCGTCGGCGGCTGGCACCATGATCAGGTTCGCGGACAACGCGTTCAGGACCACGAGCGCTCCTTGGCTGAGTCGGGCAACGTCGACAGGTACGAGTCGCGACCACCGTAGTGCAGTGGTGTCGCACTCGACTTGAGGGGATACGGCATCGGCAGGACTGCGTGCGCAAGGCTACCGGACTTTGCCCCGGTCGCGGACCGTTCGGACGGGTTCAAGGCGCGTCCTGTCCGGGGCCCGCGTCGTAGACCGGGACGCGAGCCCGCCGCCAGGCGCGGATCTGGGCGACCTGCCAGGCCAGGATGGTGACGAACATGGCCAGGCCGGCCGCACGAAGGTCCAGGCCTTCCACGTCCCGGGCGACGACCAGCACCACCAACAGGCCGAGCACCTGTGCGAAGTAGACGCTCATCCCCACCGCCATGAAGAGCATCGGGTCCGCGCTCCGGACGAACCGCGACATCAGGACCAGTCCGGAGCCGAAGAAGGCGAGGGTGATGACGACCCCCAGCCCGGCCGAGAGCCCCGGCTTCCAGCCCTGGACCAGCCCCACGGCGAGGGCGGCGAGAAGGCCGGCGACGGCTGCGGGCGGGAAGGACTGCCGAAGCATGACAGGCAGCACTTGCTGCGGTGAGAGCGCGGGTCTCTCGCCGCTGGCGCCGCTCATGAGACCGACCGCCGCGTCGACGGTCCCCAGGTGAGCACGATGGCCAGGGCCAGCACCGCCATGATCCCGACGAGAGAGACCCAGACCGGCACGTACGCGAAGGAGACCGCCCCCAGGGCGATCAGGCCCGACCACAGGTAGAGCAGCGCCACGGCACGCCGGTGGCTGTGACCGATCCGCAGCATCTGGTGGTGCAGATGCAGGGCGTCCGGTTTCCACGGCGACTCCCCCCGCCGCGTCCGCCGCAGGATGGCCAGCGCCATGTCGAGGATGGGCAGGGCCATGATGGCCACCGGCAGCAGCACCGGGAGCAGGAACGCGGTGATCGTCGAGGTGGTGGCCACGCTGGAGTTGGGGTCCACGCTGCCCGTCATCGAGATGGTGGCGGCGGACAGGAGCAGCCCCAGCAGCAGGGCGCCGGCGTCACCCATGAACAGTCGCGCGGGGTGGACGTTGTGGGGCAGGAAGCCTAGGCAGCACCCCATCAGCGCAGCGGTGATGAAGGTGGCCGTGGAGAAGACGTTGGGTGGGTCGAAGGCCCGGCTGACCAGATAGGTCCAGGCGAAGAACGCCCCACCGGAGAGCAGCACGACACCCGCGGCGAGACCGTCCAGGCCGTCGACGAAGTTCACCGCGTTGGTGGAGATGACCACGATGATGATGGTCAGGGTCACCAGCACCGGTTCGGGCAGGATGGTGACCCCGAACACCGGCAGGCTGAGCAGCTGGACGCCGAAGAAGGCCATCGTCCCGCCCGCCACCACCTGACCGGCCAGCTTGGTCAGCCAGTCCACCTCGCGGACATCGTCCAGGGCGCCGAGCAGCGTGATCAGGACGGCGGCGAGCAGGACTCCCCACAGCTCGGGACTGTCGAAGAGCTGGCCCAGGAACGGCAGCTGGCTTCCGACCAGCACCGCGGCTGCGAAGCCCATCAGCATTGCCACCCCACCCAGCCGAGGCGTGGGGGTGGCGTGCACGTCACGGGCTCGCACCGGGGTCACAGCACCGATGCGGAAGGCGACCCAACGGACTCCGGTCGTGGCCACGAAGGTGAAGATCGCGGCGGTCAGCAGGATCAGCAGGTACTCACGCACGGGCTGCTCCGGCCCGCCTGCGTAAGCGACAGGCGGGCGCTGCGGGCCCCGGCCTCACGGCTCTGGATAGGCCGGGTACTCGGTGAGCAGCTGGGTGACCTCGTCTCGAAGCTCGGTGGCCAGGGCATGGTCAGGGTCGCCGTCGGTCTGGGTCACAGCCCGGTGGATGACGTCGGCGATCTGGGTCATCTGCTCGACCCCCATCCCTTGGGTCGTCACGGAAGGAGTACCGACGCGGACGCCCGAGGCCACGTTGGGCTTCTCCGGGTCGAAGGGGATGGCGTTCTTGTTCAACACGATGCCGGCGGCATCGCAGCGCCGCTCCGCGTCCACCCCGGTGACCGCCACGTCGCGCAGGTCGTGCAGTGACAGGTGGGTGTCCGTCCCGCCGGTGATCGGCCGGATGTCCCGCTCCGCCAGGGCACCGGCCAGAGCGCGCGAGTTCTCGATCACCTGGGCCGCGTAGCGCTGGTACTCGGGGGTCGCGCACTCAGCGAAGTTGACCGCCTTGGCCGCGACGGCGTGCATCAGCGGGCCGCCCTGCATCATCGGGAACACCGCACGGTCGATCTTCGCCGCGTGCTCGGCCTTGCAGACGATCGCACCACCCCGGGGGCCTCGCAGCACCTTGTGCGTGGTGAAGCTGACCACATCGGCGTACGGGACGGGCGAGGGGATGGCCTTGCCGGCCACGAGGCCGATGAAGTGCGCGGCGTCGACCCAGAACACGGCGCCCACCTCATCGGCGATGGCCCGGAACCGCTCGAAGTCGATCGTCCGGGGGATGGCCGACCCGCCGGCGATGATGAGCGTGGGCCGGTGCTCGCGAGCCAGTCGTTCGACCTGGTCGTAGTCGATGTCCTCAGTGCTTTCGGCGACCCCGTAGTGCACCGCGTTGAACCACTTGCCACTGAAGGAGACCTTGAAGCCGTGGGTGAGATGGCCACCGTGGTCCAGGGACATGGCCAGGATCGTGTCGCCCGGTGAGGCGAACGCCCCGTAGACCGCCTGGTTGGCGCTGGCGCCCGAGTGCGGCTGAACGTTGGCGTGATCCGCCTCGAACAGGGCGGTGGCCCGCTCGATCGCCAGCTTCTCCACCTTGTCGACCTCAGCGCACCCACCGTAGTAGCGGCGGTCGGGATAGCCCTCGGCATACTTGTTCGACAAGGTCGAACCCA
The DNA here is from genome assembly GCF_035267225.1 of Ornithinimicrobium sp. Lineage (GTDB taxonomy): Bacteria > Actinomycetota > Actinomycetes > Actinomycetales > Dermatophilaceae > Ornithinicoccus. The sequence continues at coordinate 14,405 of NZ_DATFMA010000106.1, read as the reverse complement.
GGGCCGCCAGGACCGCGGGGCTGGTCTGGTTCTCACTCGCGATGAGCTGCAGACCGCCTCGCTGCCGGTCCAGCTCGCTGACGAGCAGCTCGGCGATCTGCGGGTCGGCCCGCACCAGCTCGCCGAAGTGCGGGCCGTAGTACGTCTGGGCCTCGAGGTGGGTACTCACAAGCTTCTCCCTGCTGATGGTGCTGCCAGGCGTGACCGTGCTCACTCTAGGGCCTCAGGCGGCGTCGATGGGGCCGGCCGCCGGGAGGGTCACCACGGCGCCCGGCCGTGTTCCTACTCCACTGGGCCGCAGGCTCCCGACCAGTCGCGGGCCGCCGATCGCGGCGCTCCTCGGAGCGGATGGACCGGTCACGGGCGGTGCGGGTGCGTCGTGCAGCGCGGTGTCGCCCAGCACCTCACGCAACGAGTCGGCCGACAAGGAGCCGTGACGAAGCACCACCGGCTCCGCACCGGTGCAGTCGACGATCGTGGAGGCGCCGCGCTCCAGGCGCGGGCCGTCGTCCAGGTACAGCGACACAGCGCCGCGCAGCTGCTCCTGTGCTTCACCGGCGGTCGTCGCAGCAGCATGCCCGGTCAGGTTCGCGCTGGTCACTGCCACCGGGCCGACCTCGGAGAGCACCTGCAGCGCCACCTCGTCCTGCGGCATGCGCAGGGCGACGGTCCCGTTGGTGTGGCCGAGGTCCCAGGCCAGTGACGCCTGCGCCCGCAACACCAAGGTCAGCGGACCCGGCCAGAAGGCGCGCATCAGGATCCTGGCGTACATCGGCACGTCGGTGGCCAGGCCGTCCACCGTGCGGGCATCGGGCACCAGCACCGGCGGCGGCATGTCGCGGCTGCGGTGCTTCGCCGCGAGAACCATGGCCACGGCGACCTGGTCGAAGGCGTCGGCGCCGACCCCGTAGACGGTGTCCGTGGGCAGCACCACCAGCTTGCCGGCGCGGACGACCTCGGCGGCCTGGGAGACCGCCTCGGCGCGACCGTCGGCGTTCCTACAGTCGAGCATCACGACTCCCAGTCTGACATCCCGAGGGGGTCGTCCCAGGACATCGTTGGCCCTTTACCGCGTGTTTCGAGTGGCGCCGACGGCAAACCGGACTAGCGTTGTGCTGTACGTCCCAGCCGGGGAGTTCCCATTACGTCTGTCCTAGGAGTTTCACATGCCTCGTAGCACCATCTGGACCATCGTTGGCGTCCTTCTCATCATCGCTCTGGTCATCTTCATTCTCAGCGCGCTCTGAGCCCCGGGGCTCACGACCGTGTGGCCTCGAGCAACCGCGGTCGTGCGCTCATGTCGGCGTGGTCGATGACGTAGGCCCAGCTGCCTGACCGCTCGACCGCCGCCGTCAGCGCCGCGCCTTGGGCTTCGCCGTGCTCGAGCAGCAGGACTCCGCCCGGGCGGAGGAGCTCGGCGGCCCGTCGCGCACTCGCCAGGGGGATCTCAAGACCGTCCGACCCTCCGCCGTACAGGGCCATCGGTGGGTCATGGTCGGCAACCTCAGGGTCGACCGGCACGGCTCCCGGAGGGATGTAGGGGGGATTGCAGGTGACCAGGTCCACCTGCCCGAGCAGCTCAGAACAGCTCGTCGCAGCCGCCTCACGCCGCAGCTGCACGTCCAGCCCGGTGGTCGCGACGTTCTGTCTGGCCCACGCAAGCGCGCTGTCGGAAAGGTCGACCGCGTGGACCTCCGCACCAGGAACGTGGTGGTGCACGGCCAGAGCGATGGCCCCGCTCCCCGTGCACAGGTCGACCACGACCGGGTCAGCGAGGTCGGACAGCACCTGCCGAGCCCGCTGGACCAGCAGCTCGGTCTCCGGACGGGGGACGAAGACGCCAGGGCCGACGCGCAGACGCAGACCGGCGAAGTCGACGACCCCGGTCAGATGCTGCAGGGGCACGCGCTGTCCGCGTTGCTCGACGAGGTCGGCATAGGCCGAGGACTCCTCGGCGGTCAGCTCGCACCCCAGCAGCCGCCGGCGTACGACCTCGCTGCGTTCTGCGCCGAGTACCAGTGCGAGCAGGTGCTCGGCGTCGACACGAGGGCTACCGACGCCGGCCCGCTGCAGGTCCCGAGTGGCCTTGCGCACCGCCTCCTCCACGCCGATCGAGCCGGCATGCCTCACGGCGCGGAGTCGGCCAGGCCAGCGAGTCGGGCCGCCTCGTCGGCTTCCATCGCCGACGTGACGACCGGATCGAGGTCCCCGTCGAGGACCTGGTCGAGGTTGTAGGCCTTGAAGCCGGTGCGGTGGTCCGCGATCCGGTTCTCCGGGAAGTTGTAGGTCCGGATGCGCTCGCTGCGGTCGACGGTGCGCACCTGGCTGCGGCGTTGGGCCGAGGCCTGCGCCTCGGCCTCGTCGACGGCCATCTGGTGCAGTCGTGCGCGCAGCACACGCATCGCCGACTCCTTGTTCTGCAGCTGCGACTTCTCGTTCTGGCAGGAGACGACCACTCCTGAGGGCAGGTGCGTGATCCGGATCGCCGAGTCGGTGGTGTTCACGCTCTGACCGCCGGGACCGCTGGAGCGGAACACGTCGATCTTGAGGTCGTTCGGGTCGAGGTCGACGTCCTCCGGATCCTCGACCTCCGGCATCACCAGCACACCGACCGCCGAGGTGTGGATGCGCCCTTGGCTCTCGGTGACCGGCACGCGCTGGACCCGGTGCACGCCCCCCTCGTACTTCAACCGCGCCCAAGGCGCCTCCCCGGGGGCGGCGGCGCTGGATGCCTGTACGCCCACTCGGATGTCCTTGTAGCCGCCGAGCTCGGACTCGGTGGAGTCGAGCACCTCGGTCCTCCACCCGCGGCGCTCGGCATACCGCAGGTACATCCGCACGATGTCGGCCGCGAAGAGAGCCGACTCCGCACCGCCCTCGCCTGCTTTCACCTCCACGATGGCGTCCTGGTCGTCGTCGGGGTCCCTGGGCAGCAGCAGACGGCGCAGCTCCTCGGCCGTCTCCGCCTCCCGCGCGGCGAGCGGGGGCAGCTCGTCGGCGAACCCGGCATCATCAACCGCCAGCTCCCGCCCTGCGGTCAGGTCGTCGCTGGCGGACATCCAGGACCGGTAGGCGGCGACGGTCGGTGACAGGGCTGCGTAGCGCTTGGTCAGCCGGCGGTAGGCGGCGGGATCGGCGTGGACGGCAGGATCGGCGAGCTGCTGCTCGATACTGAGGAACTCCGCCAGGAGCGGAGCGGCCGAGTCATCCATGCCGGATACCACGCGAGCGCCGAGCCCGAGTGGGCGAGAGCCCGCTTACTTCGCGGCCTTCTTACCGTAGCGCTCCTGGAAGCGGGCCACTCGCCCACCGGTGTCCAGGATCTTCTGCTTACCGGTGTAGAAGGGGTGGCACTGCGAGCACACGTCAGCGTGCAGGGTGCCGCCGGGGGCGGTGCTGCGAGTGGTGAACGTAGCCCCGCAGCTACAGGTGACCTGCGTCTCCCGGTACTCGGGGTGGATGTTCTTCTTCACGTGATCTCTCCTCGGATGGGTCATCCCCCGGGTCGCCAGGCCGACGCTTTCGGCGGGCATGGCGTGAACCGGTGGTCAGAAGGACGAGTGTGCCAGACGGCACGGTCGCATCCCGCAACGCCGGGGACGTCGACGGCATTCCGCCGCCCGGCACGGGCTGTGTCCCCGGTCAGTCCTCGTCGTCGAGCTTGATCGAGGACGTCTGCTGCACCTGGGTCAGGAACTCGTAGTTGTTGCGCGTGTTGCGCAGTCGGTTGAGCAGCAGCTCCAGAGCCTGCTGGGAGTCCAGCGCGGTCAGGACCCGACGCAGCTTCCAGGCGATCTTCAGCTCCTCGCCGGAGAGCAGGATCTCCTCGCGCCGGGTGCCGGAGGGGTTCACGTCGACGGCGGGGAAGATCCGACGGTCGGCGAGCTGCCGGGACAGTCGCAGCTCCATGTTGCCGGTGCCCTTGAACTCCTCGAAGATGACCTCGTCCATCTTGGAGCCGGTCTCGACCAGGGCCGTGGCCAGGATGGTCAGCGACCCACCTTCCTCGATGTTGCGCGCGGCGCCGAAGAAGCGCTTGGGCGGGTACAGGGCGCTGGAGTCCACCCCACCGGACAGGATGCGCCCGCTGGCAGGGGCGGCGAGGTTGTAGGCGCGCCCGAGGCGGGTGATCGAGTCGAGCAGCACGACGACGTCGCCGCCCATCTCCACCAGGCGCTTGGCACGCTCGATCGCCAGCTCGGCCACGGTGGTGTGGTCTTCGGCCGGACGGTCGAAGGTGGAGGCGATCACCTCTCCGGCCACGGTGCGCTGCATGTCGGTGACCTCTTCGGGGCGCTCGTCGACGAGCACGATCATGAGGTGAGCCTCGGGGTTGTTGGTGGTGATCGCGTTGGCGATGGCCTGCAGCACCAGCGTCTTGCCGGCCTTGGGCGGGGAGACGATGAGGCCGCGCTGGCCCTTGCCGATCGGGGCGACCAGGTCGATGATGCGTGCGGTCAGGTTCTTGCCGTCGGTCTCCAGCCGCAGGCGCTCCTGCGGGTAGAGCGGCGTGAGCTTACCGAACTCGGGCCTCTTCTTGGCCTCCTCGGACGTCATGCCGTTCACGGTGTCGAGCCGGACCAGAGCGTTGAACTTGCCGCGGTTGTTCTTCCCCCCACCGCTGGGCGGCTGCTCCGGCTCCGCGCCCGAGGGCGCCTTGATGGCCCCGGCGACGGCATCGCCCTTGCGCAGACCGTTGCGGCGCACCATGCCCATGGGCACGTACACGTCCGTGGCACCGGGCAGGTAGCCCGTGGTGCGGATGAAGGCGTAGGTGTCGAGCACGTCCACGATGCCCGCGACCGGGACGAGCACGTCCTGGTCGGAGTACCCTTCCTGCTCCTCGCTCAGACCTTCGCGCGAGCCGCCCTGGTTCTGGCCGCGGCCGCGCTTACGGTCGCGGCCCCGCTGGCGGTTGCGTCGCCGACCCGACCGCGAGCCATCCTCCTCGCCGCTGCGGTGCTCACCACCGCGACCGTCACGGCTCTGGGGGTTCTGCGAGCTCTGCGAGTCACGGCTTTGGTTGTCGCGTCCTTGCTGGTCGCCGCCCCGGTTCTCTCCGCCCTTGGCGCCCTGCCCCTGGCGGTCATCCCCCCGGTTGTCACCGCCTGAGGCACCCTGCTCGTGGCCCCTTTGGCCGGGAGCCTCGCCGTTCCGGGTCTCGCGCTCGGAGGTCGTGGCCGGTTGGTGCTCGTGCCGGGTGTCGCCATGGGCCTGGGCGGCCGCGTCCTCGGCGTGAGGTGAGGACGCCGTGGGCTCGGAGCCGGCCGCGGCGGCGCCCGCGTGCCCGTTCCGGTCGGGGCCGCCGACGTGCGAGGCCTCGGGCGCCTTGACGCCGGTCTTGCTGCCGCCCCGGGCCTCGCGGATGGCCGAGACGAGGTCGGCCTTGCGCATCTTGGAGTGGACCGGGATGCCCATGCCTCCGGCGAGGCTCTGCAGATCGGCCAAGCGCATCGAGCTCAGCGCGCCGTTCTTGGTGCCGGTGGCAACATCGGTGGTGTCAGTCACAGAGTGTCCTTCGTGGTCACCTCGCCCGGGTCAGGCCAGAGCGGGTTTGTTTCCTTCGGTGGGTCGACGCTGCATGTCGTCAAGAGTGTCGGGTGGGGGACGAACACTTCCTCCTGCTTCGAATCCCCACACCGTGTCGCCAAGCGGTCGGTGGGTTCATCGGCGGACGAGCCGCGATACGCCTCACGGGCCCAACTCACAGTCAGGCAAAGATGCTCCGACGCCGCCCCGCAGGCGAGTCAACCATATCACTGCCGTAGCCGACACGCCGCATTCACCAGGTCCCCCAGCACGGCTGAGGCCGTCTCGGGGCCGCCGGCACCGGGCCCGAACAGGCTGACGAGGCCGGCCGACTCCGCCTCGATGACGACACCGTTGCGCCCTTCCCGCACCTGCGCCAGCGGGTCGTCGGCGCCGAGGGCGACAGGCCGCACCGCCATCTCGACGTGCGGATGCGCGGGGTCCCCCGACGCCCACGCCGACGCCACCAGCTTGATCACCTGGCCGCAGCTCGCAGCCGCCTCGAAATCGTCGTCGGTGAGATGGGCGATGCCTTCCCGGTGGACGTCGGCGAGTCCCACGTCCACCATCCACGCGGTCCGGGCCAGGATCACGATCTTGGCCGCCGCGTCCAGACCGTCGAGGTCCTCCGTGGGATCGGCCTCCAGGTAGCCCAGCTGGCCGGCGCGCTCCACCGCCTCCGCGAAGCCCAACCCGTGCCGAGCGACCATATCGAGGACGAAGTTGGTCGAGCCGTTGACGATGCCGGTGATCGAGCTGATCCGGTCACCGGCCAGCGACTCGCGCACCACCCGCAGCACCGGCACCGCCGCCGCCACGGCCGCTTCGTAGTCCAGGCTCGTGGCCTGCTGCCGGGCCACCTCGACCAGCTCCTGGCCCGAGGCGGCGATGAGCTGCTTGTTCGCGGTCACGACGGGTTTACCCTGCTCGAGCGCCAGCCGCACCAGACTCTGCGCCGGTTCGATACCACCCATCACCTCGACCACCAGGTCGGCACCGTGCACCACGCTCGAGGCGTCGGTGGTCAGCAACCCGGACAGTCCGGCGTGCAGCTCGCGCGGGGCGTCGACGTTGCGCACCGCGATCCCGCAAACCTCGATGGGGCTGCCGACACGCTCGGCGTACAGCGCGGGTCGCGTCGACAGGGCCTGCGCGACCGCTGCGCCCACGGTGCCGCACCCGAGCAGACCGACGCGCAGCGGGGTCTGCCCCGTGGCCGCCGGGGCACTCACATGCGCTCCGGCGCTGCCACGCCCAGCAGGTCCAGACCGTTGCGCAGGACCTGAGCGGTCGCGTTGTTGAGCCACAGGCGGGTGCGGTGCAGCTCCGTGATCGGCTCCTGCGCTTCCTGTGGTCTGACCCGGCACTCGTCGTACCACTTGTGGTACCGGCCGGCCAGGTCCTCGAGGTAGCGGGCCACCCGGTGCGGCTCACGCAGCCGAGCCGCCTGGGCCACCACGCGGGGGAAGTCGCCGAGCACCGCCAGGAGCGCGGCCTCGGTCTCGTGGTCCAGCAGCGACGGCTCGAACCCGTCGGCCGGGTCGACGCCGTCCTGCCGCGCCAGCCGGTCCACGTTGCGGGTGCGGGCGTGGGCGTACTGGACGTAGAAGACCGGGTTGTCGTTGCTCCGGCGCCGCAGGTCCTCCCCGTCCAGGTGGAGCGGCGAGTCCGCCGGGAAGCGCGCGAGTGAGTAGCGGATCGGGTCGGTGCCGATCCACTCGATCAGGTCGTCCAGCAGCAGCGCATTGCCGCGCCGACGTCCCATCCGCTCTCCGCCGATGTCGATGAGCTGTCCGATCAGCACCTCGATGTGCTCCTCGGGGTCGTCCCCGGCACATGCGGCGATGGCCTTGAGACGACCGACGTACCCGTGATGGTCGGCGCCCAGCATGTAGATCTTGCGCGCGAAGCCCCGGTCCTTCTTGCTCAGGTAGTACGCGGCGTCGGCGGCGAAGTACGTCGGCTCTCCGGTGGCGCGGATGAGCACCCGGTCGCGGTCGTCGCCGAAGTCGGTCGTGCGCAGCCATGTGGCGCCGTCGCGCTCGAAGACGTGTCCCTGCTCCCGCAGGCGCTCCACGGCCGCGTCGACCGCTCCGCTGTCGTGCAGGGACCGTTCCGAGAACCACACGTCGAAGTGCACGTGGAAGGCCTCCAGCGTGCGCCGGTTGTGCTCGGCCTGAGCAGTGGCGCTCCGCTCGCGCACGATCGCGTGAGCCTGGTCGGCAGGCAGCGTCGCGAGGTCGCCGCACTCCTGCACGACCTGGCGAGCCAGCTCGCCCACGTAGTCACCGGCGTAGCCGTCCTCGGGCGGCTCGGCGCCTCGGACGGCCGCCAGGACGGACTCGGCCAGACGGTCGATCTGGGCGCCGGCGTCGTTGGAGTAGTGCTCGGCCGTCACCGACGCGCCGCAGGCGGCCAGCAGACGACCCAGTGCGTCCCCCAGCGCCGCCCACCGGGTGTGGCCCACGTGCAGCGGCCCGGTCGGGTTCGCCGACACGAACTCCAGGTTGACCACCTCCCCGGCCATGCTGGCGTTCGTGCCGTACTCCGGACCCGACTCGACGATCGTCTTGGCCAGGGCCCCCGCGCTCGCGGCCTCCAGGGTGATGTTCACGAAGCCGGGGCCGGCAGCGTCGACCGCCGCGACACCATCGACCTCGGCCAGGCGGGTGGTCAGCACCTGGGCGACCTCGCGGCCGGACAGCCCGGTCGGCCGGGCCAGCTGCAGTGCGACGTTGGTCGACCAGTCACCGTGGTCGCGGTTGCGCGGGCGCTCGACGCGCACCGCGGGCACGGTCTCCAACCTCAGGTCTCCGGCCTCGGCTGCTTGGCCCAGGACGGCCTGGATGGCGTCCGCAAGTTGCTCAGGGGTCACCGCACGAAGTCTAGGCGCCGTGGCGAGCGCCGCTGTGCAGCGGCGGCGCCCAGCACCACAGTGCGGCGCGCACCGCCGCGACCACGGCAGGGGTCCTGTGTTCCGCCCCGGCCCACACCGGTCGTGGCAGGGGAGCACCAACTGCTAGCCTGACCAGCCGTTGGCCCCCGTAGCTCAGGGGATAGAGCACCGCCCTCCGGAGGCGGGAGCGCAGGTTCGAATCCTGCCGGGGGCGCAACACGCCGGGTCGTCGCAGTCGAGAGTGGCTCTGACGGGAGCGGCCGGGTCCGTGACAGTGGAGTCAGCGGCCGCATCGGGAGCCGGCCCACCCCTGTAGAGCCTCATCCTCGCGGACGGGGCAGGTCGCGATCCTCGGCGGTCACGCGCTTTCGAGGGTGTCGATGCTGATCAACCGGCCATCGAGGCCGGGGTAGGAGCGCCGCACCTCCTCCAGTGAGTCCGGCATCATCAACAGGACGTCGTCCGGGTCATCGCGGAGGATCTCCTCGGGCGCGACGATCGGTATGTCGGTGCCCGGCATACGCCGTCCCTGCTTCTCCGGTGAGGCGTCCGCGACTGCAGCGATGAGACGCCGCGTCACGCTCGCTCGGGCCAGCAAGGGGACGGACCGGGAGGAGGCGGCGTAGGCATGGACACGGCGTCCCCCGCGCGCCCTTCGCTCCAACCAGTCCTGCAAGCGACCCACCTGGTTCTTCTCGGCTTGCTGGAGCCGACGCACCTGCGCCGGGTCGCCTACGCCGATCCGGGCCTCGTCCTCCAGAATCTGTTGCACGACCGGCCGAGCAGGCCCACCGTCTCGTGAGGCGGCAAGGAGCACCGTTCCGCCGTACAGGTCGAACGAGGCGGCATCCACGACCTTTAGCCCGACGCCCGCGAGCAACCCGCTCAGGGCCGTCAGGGAGTAGTACGCATAGTGTCCGTGCCGCAGCGCCGTCCACTGACCTTTCCTGACGATGGTCTCCAACGAGTGATACTGCAGCAGCAGCACCCCGTCCTCCGTGAGACAGGCCTCACGTGCTCGGATCGCCGCCGCCTGGTCCGGTTCGTGCATCAAGCCGAACGAGTCGACGACGACGGTGGCGCGGTCGCCCACAGGAACGTCGCGCAGGCCGCGCTGGTTGAGCAAGGGGATCCAGGTGCCACCGTGTGGGCTACCGAACTCAGCAACGGTGCCTGGCTCGAGGAAGCCGGCACTGGCCATGGTGTCGACGGCAACCGCGGCTTGGTCCCGGAGAACCTGGGGCTCCACACCGACCGACTCGGTGACGGCGACGTCGTCGCCGAAGAGCTGCGCCAGGCCACAGGCACGACACAGACCCATGACAAGAGCCTCGGAGGAGGGGTCCTGGTCAAGCGGCGTCCGCGCCGGCGGGAAGGAGGTTGTCGACGGCAGGTGACCCAGGTCGAGGACGGGAGTGACGTCCGGGCTTCGACAGCCGCGGCAGAGTTGCGGGCTAGCAGTGGACATGACGCCTGCACTGCCGGGACTCACGCATGGTCCTCCCACGGTGGCCTCGACGCCTCGACGCCGTCAGCCTGTGGCCTGAACGCCTCGGCGGAGCCGATCGTGCTGTGCAGGTCGGGCATGGGAAAGACGAGTGATCCCCCCCACTCCCCGATGTACTGCAGCTGCTCGGTGATCTCTTTCTCGAGGTTCCACGGCAATACTACGACGACGTCCGGTCGATCCTGCTTGATGCGCTCGGGGGGATGGATAGGGATCCGGGTGCCCGGGGTGAAGCGACCGTGTTTGTACGGGTTGCGGTCGACCGTGTAGGCCATGAGATCGGGGCGGATTCCACAGTAGTTGAGCAAGGTGTTTCCCTTGCCCGGAGCACCGTAGCCGACGACGCTCGCGCCTGACTCATGAGCCTCGATGAGAAAGGACATCAGGTTGCGGCGTATCGACCCGACCTGGACCGAGAAGTCCTGGTACCCCGCCACCGAGTGCAGACCCGCGTCTTCTTCCTCCTTCAGAGCGTCGACCACCCGTTGAGTGGGTTCACCGGCGGCTCCCTGTGGCCGCGCCCAGAGCCGGATGGATCCGCCATGCGTGTCGAGCAGCTCCACGTCGCACACAGCCAAGCCGCCGGTACTCAGCGCGGTCATGGCCGACTTGACGGTGTAGTACTGGAAGTGCTCGTGGTAGATCGTGTCGAACTGTGCGTGCCGCACCAGGTTCAGGGCGTGATGGACCTCGATGGTGACCCAGCCGTCGTCCTTGACCAGGGTTCTCAGCGCCTTCGTGAAGCCCAGGAGGTCCGGCACGTGCGCGTACACGTTGTTGGCGACGACGAGGTCGGCCGCGCCGTGCTGGTGCACGGTCTCGGTCGCGAGACTCTCGTCGAGGAAGGCCGTGAGGGTCGGCACACCCACGCGCCGTGACGCCTCGCCGACGTTCTCAGAAGGCTCGATCCCCAGGCACCGTATCCCTCTGTCCACGGCATGGCGCAGCAAGTAACCGTCGTTGGACGCCACCTCCACCACGAACGACTCGGAGCCCAGGTCCAGTCGGGCTATCGCTTGGTCGACGTACTGTCGGGCGTGATCCACCCACGAGTCCGAAAAGGACGAGAAGTAGGCATACTCGGTAAACGTCTGTTCCGGTGTGATCAGGCTCGGGATCTGCAAGAGAAGACAGTCCGCGCACACTCTCAGATGGAGTGGGTAGGTGTTCTCCGGTAGGTCGAGCTCGTCGGCCGTCAGGAACTTTTCGCACGGTGGGGTAGCACCCAGGTCCATGACGCTGACCATGTCGGAAGACCCGCAGAGTCGGCATCTCATCAATGGCTCCCTGATGGTTGAACCGAAGGGCCGAAACCCGAACCCCAATGCCCGGCCCAGGCACAGTAACCCAACCGACAAGGATGCGACAATCCGTCCGGGACGAGCGCGAGCCGGCCTGCTTCACCACGCAGGAACTCATCCTTGGCGCCGATCCCCCGCACCTGCAGACCTGCTTCACTGGACGCATGAGCCATCGGACCATCGCCGTGCCCACCGAGGCCGGTGCCGACATCCAGATCAAGGGCCTGGCGAAGTCGTTCAAGGACTTCAAGGCCGTGGACGACCTGACCTTCGAGGTGCAGCCGGGTCGGATCACAGGGTTCCTGGGGCCCAACGGGGCCGGCAAGACCACGACGCTGCGGATGCTGCTCGGGCTCGTCCGCCCCAGCGCCGGGCAAGGTCTGATCGGAGGCCAGAGGTATGCCGACCTCGACGCGCCCCTGCGCGTGGTCGGCGCTGCGCTGGAGGCGACGAACTTCCACCCCGGGCGCAGCGGTCGTGACCATCTGCGGGTGCTTGCGGCCACGCACGGCATCGCCGACTCCCGGGTGGACGAGCTGCTGCAGCTGGTCGGCATCCCGGCCGCCGCCAAGAAGCGAGCCGGGGGCTACTCGATGGGGATGCGTCAGCGTCTCGGGCTGGCCGCGGCCCTGCTCGGCGACCCCCAGGTCCTCATCCTCGACGAGCCCGCCAACGGGCTGGACCCGGAGGGCATCCGGTGGCTGCGCGGCCTGTTGCGGGCGCTGGCCAGCGACGGCAAGACCATCTTGATCAGCTCGCACCTGCTCAGTGAGGTCGAGCAGACCGTCGACGACGTGGTGATCATCGCCAACGGCCGCCTGGTGCGCCAGGGCACGATCGCCGAGCTGCACGGTGAGCCGACCACCTTGGTGCGCTGTGGTGATCCCGCGGCGCTGCTCGCGGCCCTCGAGGGTCACGGCATCGCGGGCAGCGCGAGCCAGGAGCACGGCACCGGCGCGGTGGAAGCCCGCACCGGTGACCTGGCAGCAGTGGGGGAGGCGGCGTACGCCGGCGGGGTCGCGGTGCACGAGCTGCGGACCCTGCGCACCGACCTCGAACGACTCTACTTCGACCTGACCGAGGACCCCGACATGGTCGACCGAAACCGGGAGCAGGCATGATGCGACTCATCCGTTCCGAGCTGCTGAAGTACGTCAGCACCCGCACGGCCTGGGGCCTGACCGCCGGGATGTTCCTGACCGGCATCGGCTTCGCCGCGCTGTTCGGAGCGCTCTTCGTCTACGGCAACATCCTCGACGGTGTGGAGCTCGCCGAGGTCGCCCCACCCCTGCTGCTGGCGAGGATCATCTACACCTCCGCCATCCAGTTCGGCTATCTCCTGGCTCTGGTCATCGGCGTCCTGTGCATCGGGCAGGAGTACCGACACCACACCGTGACCGGCACCTTCCTGGCCACGCCGAAGCGGGCCAAGGTCGTCGGGGCCAAGGTGGTCGCTCTGTGCCTCATCGCCGCGGTCAGCGGGGTGGTTCACGTGACGGGCGCCCTTGTCGGCGGAGGGCTCATCCTGGCCTCGGCGGACCTGCCGATCTTCCCCGAGGCCGTCGACCTGACCCGGACGCTGCTCCTGATGTTGCTGGTACTGGCCCTGTGGACCCTGATCGGACTCGGTGTGGGCGTGCTCATCCCCAACCAGGTCCTGGCCTTGTCGTTGGCCATCGCCGTGGCATGGATCGTGGAGCCGCTGGTCGCCTTCGGGCTGACGTTCGTCGACTGGGGCGAGTCGGCCTCGCGCTTCTTCCCTTCCCAGGTCACGGCGGCCACGCTGGACGTGTTCACCGGAGCCAGCGACAGTCTCACCGCCGCCCTGGGCGGACCCTCAGACCCCTTGGGATGGGCCGCCGGCGCCGGGGTGCTGCTGACCTACGCGGCGGTGATGGCGATGGTCGGTCTCCTGCTGACGCGCTCTCGCGACATCGCCTGAGCCCGCGACCCGCCGAGCACCAAAACGCCTGACAGGGCTCGGGTGCATCCGCGGCGGATCGGCGTAGGCTGGTGGCACAACGTCGTGCGCCATCATCTCAGGAAGAGGCATCAGGGTCGTGTCCGCCCCATCACGCAAGAGCTCCTCACCAGCGGCCGACTTCGGGACCAACGAGTGGTTGGTCGAGGAACAGTTCGAGCGCTACCTCGAAGATTCCGACTCCGTCTCGAAAGAGTGGAGAGAGCTGTTCGCGACGTACACACCGGAGGGCGTGGACGGTGACCAGGCTGGCGAGGATAGTCCCGGCTCAGGCTCCGCGGACGCCCGCACCAACGGACACCGCAGCGGCTCGGAGTCCGGGTCGACCGAGAAGCGCTCCGCGGCGAAGGAGGCCGAGAGCAAGAGCTCCGGCAACGGCTCGCCCCGCCACTCCTCGTCCGGTAGCGCGTCCGGGGACGGCACCTCCGGCTCGGCGCAGGGGCAGGGGGCGAGATCGACGAAGAAGGACACGACCAAGGAGGGGGAGGCCAAGACCTCCTCCGCGGAGTCCAAGCCCGCCAGCGGCAGAGCGGGCCCCACGCCACGGGACACGCCGGCGACCAGGGTGGCCGGCCCTCAGGGCGAGGCCGAGGTCACCCCGCTGCGAGGGGCCACCGCGCGGGTGGTCTCCAACATGGAGTCGAGCCTGGCGGTCCCCACCGCCACGAGTGTGCGGTCGTTGCCGGCCAAGCTGCTCATCGACAACCGGACGGTGATCAACAACCATCTGGCGCGCAGCCGCGGGGGCAAGGTCTCGTTCACCCACCTCATCGGCTACGCGATGGTCAAAGCGATCGAGGCCATGCCGAGCATGAACAACGGGTTCGCCGAGCAGGACGGCAAACCGGTGCTGGTCACTCCTTCGCACATCAACCTGGGGCTGGCCATCGACGTGCCGAAGCCGGACGGCAGCCGGCAGCTCTTGGTGCCCGGCATCAAGAGCTGCGAGGGGATGGACTTCTACAACTTCTGGTCTGCCTACGAGGCCGTGGTGCGCAAGGCGCGCGACGGCAAGCTCGGCATCGAGGACTTCCAGGGCATCTCGGTGTCGTTGACCAACCCGGGCGGTATCGGCACCGTCCACTCGGTGCCGCGGCTGATGCAGGGACAGGGCGCCATCATCGGTGTCGGAGCCTTGGACTACCCGGCCGAGTGGCAGGGCGCCAGCCCCAAGCGCATCGCGGAGAACGC
>NZ_DATFMA010000105.1:0-12719 GCF_035267225.1 Ornithinimicrobium sp. | reverse complement strand
GATTCCCGTGAGGCGACGTTGCGCGCTCGTGATCTGTCTCGCGCTGGGAGCAGGGCTGGCGGGATGTGACGACGGACAGGAGCCTCAGCCTGCACCGGAGTCTGAGGATTCCGTCGCGGTCACGGACGATGCCGCGGCTACGAGCACGGGGCCGGTGGAGGCAGCCAGCCAGACGGCCGATCCGGGCATCCCGAAGATGCCCGCTTTGGCCCGGGAAGACTCAGAAGCCGGTGCCGAAGCTTTCGCCGAGTACTACTTCGATCTCTACAATTATCTAGGGCGGAACCCTGAGTCCGAGGTTTTAAGTCGCTTCGCGACTACCAAGTGCGGCACATGCGAGAATTACGAGTCAAACATCGATGCCCTGGTACAGAAAGATCAAGAATTCGATGGCCCGACCGGAGTAGTCCTTTCGACCCAGGCGCTTGCGTCAGGACCTGACTCCTACGTGGTGTCGGTGGAGGCAGAAGCGCCAGCGTATAAGCGACTGGCACGTGATGGGTCTGAGGTCGACGAGTTCGAGGATGGAGGATCGGTTAATCTATCCATCGACCTCATAGCGACGCAGTCAGCATTCCTTGTAGAAGGGGTGTTCGGTGTTCGGAATACTGGATAGAATCCCCGCACTTCTTCTAGCCTTGGTTTTGCTCCCTACTCAAGACGTTAATAACAATTGGCTACAGGGTTCTGATGAGTCAGGTGGAGAAGGCGTGCGAACCAGTGCCTTTAATGAGAGCGTCATCGCATACCAAGAAGATCAAACGCCGCAGGGAGCGTTTGTGAAGGCCGAGTCCACGGCGTGGTTCGAGTACATCAAGGTGATCAACTGCCCAGGCAACACCGTGGACAATGTTGCGTCTGCCTACTGCATCAGCGCGGACAACTACTGCCAGGAGAACGAACCAGGCAGCGTTGGCCCGTGGTCCCGCCTCTACCGACGCGTGGTCAACGGGGACGGCGAGGTCGGTGAGTGGCAGGACCTCGGTCTCACGTGCTTCACCGACGCGGTCCCCGCCACGTCAGGAGCCCCGGAGGACTCACTCGGGATCAACGACATCGTGGCCCAGTTCCACCGCACCGACTTCGCCCTGCCCCAGGTGTCGGTCGAACCACCGGGCGGGCGAACACTGGTGCACCTGCCCACCTTCTATGAGCTGACCTGGCCGGACGAGGGAGTGGAGCCGGAGGAGGTCGACACGACGAGCCTTGTCGGCCGTGAGGTCCGGATCCGACCACTGTTCGTCAACGCCACCTATGACTTCGGCGACGGTGCGTCGTTCGGGCCGGTGAAGTCGCTGGGCGGCCGCTATCCCGACGGAGAAGTGCAGCACGTGTACTCGTCGAAAGCGGTCGTCGAGCCATCGATCAGCGTGACCTACGGCGGTGAGTACTCGGTCGACGGCGGCGACTGGGAGACCATCCCGGGCTCGATCACCGTCGACGGCCCGGGGCAGAGCCTGGACGTCTTGACCTCGCGCAACCGGCTGGTCGGAGACGACCGGGCACCCGTCGGGTAGGCACCGCGCTCGATCCGACGACGACGCCAACGCGCCAGGCTGCTCAGGACAGGCGCAGCCAGACGGTGCTGTCGTGTCGCAGCTGCTCATCGACCAACGAGTGACTCGTCAGCAGGACCTCGGAGTCATCTGGCAGCGGCACGGGTGCCCTGCCCAGGTTCGTGATGACGGCGATGACCACGCCGTCCGGCCCCGTGTTGGTGAACGCGATCACCTCGTCGTCGTAGCCGTCCAACCAGGCAAAAGAGCCGATGCCGAGTTCGTGCTCGCGTCGGAGACGTAACGCTCCTCGGTACAGCTCGAGCGTGGAGCCGGGCACTCCGTCCTGACGGTCGACCGCCAGGGAGCCGTAGAGCTCGGGCTGGGGCAGCCAGGTGCGGGAGGAGTCACCGAAGCCGTAGGCCGTGGCCCCGGCCTCCCATGGCATCGGGATGCGGCAGCCGTCGCGACCGCGCTGTGTGTGCTCGCTTCGCTCCCAGGTCGGGTCCTGGCGCTCGGCGTCCGGGATCGACGTGTGCTCCGGCAGCCCGAGCTCCTCGCCCTGGTACAAGTAGGCGGAACCCGGCAGCGCCAGCATGAGGGTCGTCCCCGCCCGGGCCCGGCGCAGACCGAGCATCTCGTTGGGCTGGGGGTCGGTCATGCCGATCCCGTTCGGGCGCTTGTCTCCCGACGTCAGGCCGTAGCGCGACGGGTGGCGCACCACGTCGTGGTTCGAGAGCACCCACGTGGTGGGTGCCCCGACATCGTGGGCCACGGTGAGGGAGTCCTCGATGACGTCACGGAGGGCCGGGGCCGACCACGGGCACTCCAGGAAGGCGAAGTTGAACGCCTGGTGCATCTCGTCGGGCCTGGTGTACAGGGCGGCACGGCTGATCGGCTGGACCCATGCCTCGGCCACGAGGATGCGGTCCTGCTCGGGGTCGGCGTCCGGGTTGTACTCGTTCAGTACCTCTCGCCAGCCGCGGTAGATCTCGTGCACCGGGTCGCGGTCCCACATCGGGTTGTCGATGCTCTCGTCGGCCTGGAAGGCCGTCGCGTCGGGGTCGGGCTCGAAGTCGGGCAGGCCCTCGGTCTTGACCAGCCCGTGGGCCACATCGACGCGAAAGCCGTCAACACCGCGGTCCAGCCAGAACCGCAGCACGTCGTGGAACATCTCGCGCACTTCGGGGTTCTGCCAGTTCAGGTCGGGCTGCTTGGCGTCGAAGAGGTGGAGGTACCACTGCCCCGGGTTGCCCTCCGCGTCGTCGACGCGTTCCCAGGCCCCGCCGCCGAACACCGACTGCCAGTTGTTGGGAGGCTCCTCGCCCCGTTCCCCCTTGCCGTCGCGGAACATATACCGCATTCGCTCTGGCGAACCGGGCTCCGCGCGCAACGCCTCGACGAACCAGTCGTGCTCGTCCGAGGTGTGGTTCGGCACCAGGTCCACGATCACCCGTAGACCCAGATCGTGCGCGGTGCTGATCAGGGTGTCGGCGTCGGCGAGCTCCCCGAACAGCGGGTCGATCCCGTAGTAGTCGGCAACGTCGTAGCCTGCGTCGGCCATGGGCGAGACGTAGAACGGGCTGACCCAGATGGCGTCCACCCCCAGCTCACGCAGGTAGGGCAGGCGCTCGACGATTCCGGGGAGGTCCCCGATGCCATCCGCGTTGCCGTCCGCCCACGACCGGGGGTAGATCTGGTAGATCACCGCGTGGCGCCACCACGCATCCGATGCGCCGCTCTGTCCGTGGGGGTCTGTGGTCTCGAGTGAGGTCGAGGCTGGGGAAGTCACGGCCCACATCCTGCCGCAACTCCGCTGTGCTGACGAACGTCCCGAGAAGCAAACGCGACGACGGCTTCAGTCGTCCTGCGCGTTCACCATGAAGTTGGCGGCATGGTTCATGTAACCGCGCATCATCTCCTCGTCCAGCGGCTCCAGGTCGAGCGTGTCGATGGCGGCGTTCATGTGGGTCAGCCAGCGGTCGCGCTGGCTCGGTGTCACCCGGAACGGCATGTGCCGCATCCGCAGGCGAGGGTGCCCTCGCTCCTGGCTGTAGGTCTTGGGCCCGCCCCAGTACTGCTCGAGGAACATGAGCAACCGCCGCTGGGCCGGTTCCAGGTCCTCCTCCGGGTACAGCGCGCGCAGCGGTGGGTCAGCGGCCACCCCGCGGTAGAACTCACGCACCAGCTTCACGAAGGTCTCGTGCCCACCGACGCGCTCGAAGTACGTCGGCTCGCCAGGTGCAGGATCCGTCACCCCTTCAGTGTGTCATTGGCTCGGAGCCGCGTCGGCAGCCTCCAGCACAGTGATCTCGAGCGACCCCGGGTCGTATCCCTGCGCGGTCACCTCGAGCCGCGCCGTGGACCCGCCGGCATCGGTGCGCAACGGGATGGCCCAGTCGGTCGGCTCGGTGGTCCAGCTCGTCCACCAGCCGTCGCGGTGCATCAGCGGTGAGGCGACCCGCCCGAGGACCCACGGGTCCCAGAACATCCCGTCCAGGACCGGCGGGTCGCCGCCGGCCACGCGGATCATGAAGCGCCCACGGCCGCGTGTCGAGACGCTGACCAGGGTCGGACGGTCGGTCGTCACGCTCAGCTGGCCCTGCCCGCGGCGATCGAGCCCGGACCTGCTCAGCGCGTCGACCTCCGTCCAGGCGCTGAGGCTGCTGCTCGCCCACCCACGCCCGACGACCTCGCCCTCATCCGGCACGGGACGCAGGTTCAGCGGGGAGGTCGAGGGCTGACCTTCCGTCTCGAACGGGAAGTCCTCGTACGGCACGGGTACGTATGCGCCGACGGTGAGGCTCGTGCGCTCCGGCGTGGACGGAGCGGTCAGTGTGGTCGGTCTCCGAGGGTCCGAAGGCGACGCCTGCTGCGGCACTGCCTCGGACGGTGCGCGCAACGGCATGAGCGGCGAGGCCCACTCGCTGCGGTAGGCCGCACACGGGACCAGGCCGGACCCGGAGGGGGTGGTCAGGGTCAGTGCGCGCACCTCGCGTGGTGTCTCGATGCCACAGGCGCCGATCCAGGTCACCTCCGCCGCGTCCCGAGCCGAGAGCGGCACCCGGTGCGGCTCACCGTCGGTGGGGACCTGGTACGTGGCCACCCTCCTCAGGCCGTGGGCATACTCCGGCAGGCTGTCGGCATACCCCGCAGCCAGGGGCATCGCTTCTTCGCCGCCGTCGGTGGTGGCGATGACCTGCCAGCCCTCGCCGTTGAACCCGCGGTCGACGACGCTCACCGTGACCGAGTCGTCGGTGATGTCCACTCCGAGCCGCGACAGGGTGGCGAAGTCGAAGTGACGGGTGTACCCCGAGGCGGAGTACCCCCGCCAGAAACCCTGCCGCAGAGCAGGGTCGGCCTGCCTCCAGGGGCCCGGACGGCTCCGGCCCAGTGCCGTGAGCTCTTCGCCGTCGTTGGTCACCACCACCCCGTCGAGGGCCACCAGTAGCTGGCCCGGCTCGGAGGTGCGCAGCGTGAGCTCCAAGGTGGTGTCGATGTCGACCTCCATCGAGCGGACGCGTGCCTTCTGCTCCTCCTCCAGCCAGTCCGGCACCTGCCCCGTGGCGCCCAGTCTCGTCGAGGGATCGACGACGGACCCCGTCCCGGGTTCTGGTGGCGGTGCCGCAGCGGAGGGGACCGCGCTGAAGGGGTAGGAGGACCAGGGCACTTCTGTATAGAAGGCGAGATGGACCGCGCCCGTGCCCGACCAGACACTCGGCACCGTCACCGTGAAGTCGTCGACGTCCCCGGGCAGCGGCGAGATGACCGGAGCCGTGGGGGTGTCGGCGCTCCGGTCCACACACGAGAGTGCCACCGGACCGGGCGCGTCCGGGTCGGCGGGCTCCGATCCGGCCTGCTCCGGAACGGTTTCGACAGGCTCTCCGGTGAGGTCGTGTGGCGTGACCGTGATGGCGTCGACGACGGCGTCGACGTCCAGGGCATTGCCCGGTAGGTCGCAGTAGGCGACCGCGTAGAGCCGACCACCGTCCTCGACCTGTGGTGCGCTGACGCGCTTGCTGCGCAGCGCATAGTCGATGACCTCGACCTTCTCCAAAGCCAGCCCATCGACGTACGGACGCGGACGACCGTCGACCAGGCCGTAACCGGCCGCGTAGGCCGGGTCGGTCCGGGCGGCTCGCACGCGCTCGGAGCGGTCGTCGGTCTCAGCCGACCAGGTCACGACGCCAGCGGTGAGGGCGAGGACGCCGATGGCGCCCACCGCCGCTCGCATGGCGCGCTGCCGCCCGTATGCGATCGCCCGCGACCGAAGGACAGCGTTGAGCGCTGACGCGTCCGGGGGCGGGAAGGAGTCGGCCACGGCTCCCAACACGGGCTCCAGCTGGGACATCGACTCGACACCGAGGGAGTCGAGGGTCCGCGCCTCCTCTCGCGCTCCGGCCCGCCGGCCCATTCGCAGCACGGATGCGGCCCCCGCTGCGGAGTGTCCATGCAGCGAGCGCAGCACGCACCAGGCCCGGCCGCGGCCGGAGAGGCCGGCCAGAGGGTCACCGAGCGGTGGGTCGGTCGCCACCGACGCGGGCTCCTCGTCGGTACGGGCCCACGTCGGCGGCCGCGCCAGTTTCCTGGACCCCTCAGCGTCTTCCTTTCGGCGACCGCCGGAGGAGCGCCGCACGTAGTCCCGGACCAGAAGCCCGCGCACGTCGCTCTCGAAGGTTGCCCACTGCCGTCGCCGGCCGCGACCCGCACGCACGAGAGCCACGAGCACCAGCTCACGGGCGGCCTGCTCGTCGTGGGTGAGCACCACCGCCGTGCGATGCAGCGCCGAACCCCGCGCGGACACGAAGTCCGCGAAGTCGGTGCTGGGCCGACGGCTCATCGCTGACCTGGGTCTACGAGCCCGGGCCGTACGGGGTGATCTGAGGACCGCGCACGCCGTGCTTGTCGAGGGACGCCTTGACCCGGCGCCGGATGTCACGCGGCATGGCCCACTGCTCACCGGGTTTGCACTTGGCGAAGATGCGCAGGGTCATCACGCCACCGGAGACCGACTCGACCCCGGCGACCGACGGCTGTTCGATCAGCTTGGCGTGGAGCTCGGGGTCCTCCCACACCTGCTCGGTGACCTCGTCGAGCAACGGGATGACGCGGGCCGGCTCCTCGTCGTAGGAGACCGGGATGTCGATCGTGGCCAGCGACCACCCCTCGGACTTGTTGCCGATGCGGACGATCTCGCCGTTGCGCACGAACCAGACCACCCCCTCGAGGTCTCGCAGGCGGGTGATCCGCAGTGTGACCTCCTCGACGGTGCCGATGGCCTCACCCGTGTCGATCAGGTCACCGACGCCGTACTGGTCCTCGATGATCATGAAGATGCCGGAGAGGAAGTCCTTGACCAGCGCCTGGGCGCCGAAGCCGAGCGCCACGCCCCCGACGCCGGCCGAGGCCAGCAACGGACCCACCGGAATGTTCACCTCTGCCATCACCGTCAGGATGGTCACCGCAGCGATGGTGAACGTCGCCACACTGCGCAGCAGCGAGCCCAAGGTCAGGGCCCGCTGGTGCCGCCGCTCGATGTCGGCCGCGGTCGCCGGGTCCGCCACCTTCTCCGCGTTCTTACGGTGCTTGTCCTCGGCCCGAGTCGCCGCGGCGGTCTCCACGCCGCGGATGGAGCGGTGGATGAGCCACCGCAGCACCACGGCTCCGACAATGATCAGGGCGATCCGCAGGGGTGCTCCCAGCAGCGCAGCGCCGAATTCTTCCCAGGTCTCGAACGGCATCCCCACATTCTCACCTACCTGGGTGGCCGGCCTGGCAGACTGAGGCCGCCCGCGCCGACCGGCACCGGAACCTCGACGAGAAGGACGCTCCCGTGACGCAGATGTTGCCCGAGGGCCTGAGCGAGCTGGCCCACGCGTACGGCGTCGCCACGGAGTTCTGGGACTGGCAGGGGCGACACCGGCCAGTGACCCCAGAGACCGTCCGTGCGGTGCTCGCCGCTCTGGGGGTGCAGGCCGACGACGCGAAGCAGACGGAGCAGGCGTTGGCCGAGGTCCGAGACGCTGCCTGGCGCCGGATCGTCCCCCCCTTCGCCGTCGCCGCGCAAGGACGCGTCCCACACCTACCGGTGCACGCCACGCGCGATGAGTCGGTCCGTGCCCGGCTGCACGCCGAAGACGGGACCGTGCGCTCGCTCACCGTCCTCGACGTCGAGCGTGAGGTGCGCACGGTGGACGGGACCGAGACGCTGCGCCATACCCTCAACCTGCCCACCGACCTGCCACTGGGCTGGCACACCCTCGAGGTGCACTGTCAGGTCCAGGACCAGACGCCACGCAGTGCCTCGACCACCTTGGTGGTCTATCCCGCACGGCTCCAGCTCCCCGACGGCCTCCCGGTGGACGGCGAGCAGCAGTGGGGCCTGATGACCCAGCTGTACGCGATGCGCTCGGCCCAGTCCTGGGGCCTGGGCGACCTGGGCGACCTGGCCGATGCCGGCGCCTGGGCGGCAGGCCTCGGGGCGGACTTCGTCCTGGTCAACCCGTTGCACGCGGGCGAGCCCCAGGCTCCGCTGGAACCCTCGCCCTACCTGCCCACCACCCGCCGCTTCGTCAGCCCGCTCTACATCCGGGTGGAGGACGTCGACGAGGTCGCCTACCTGTCCGCGGCCGAGCGGCAGCTGGTCGAGTGGCACGCCGACGACGCGAAGGCGTTCCTCGACCTGGACCACCTGGAGCGGGACGCGGTATGGCAGGCCAAGGAGTCGGCGCTGCGCCTGGTCTTCCGTCAGCCGCGGTCCTTGCGGCGTGAGCGCGCTTTCCGAGCCTTCTGTGAGCGCAGCGGGGACAATCTGGTGGACTTCGCGACCTGGTGCGCCCTGAGCGTGCAGCACGGCCCGGTATGGAGCGCATGGCCCGAGGAGCTACAGGACCCGGCCAGCCCGGCCGTGGGGGAGTTCCGCGCCGAGCGCATCACCGAGGTCGAGTTCTGGTGCTGGCTGCAGTGGGTCTTGGCCGACCAGCTCGCCCAGGTGCAGCGGGACCTGCTGGAAACGGGGATGCGCCTCGGTGTCATGCACGACCTGGCCGTGGGCGTGCACCCCCTGGGCGCCGACGCGTGGGCCTTGCGGCACACCCTCGCCCGCGGCGTCACCGTAGGCGCGCCTCCCGACCAGTACAACCAGCGCGGCCAGGACTGGAGCCAGCCCCCCTGGCAGCCCGCCGGCCTCGCGGAGGCGGCCTATGCGCCCTACCGGGAGATGATCGCGAACGTCCTTCGGGACGCGGGGGGGCTTCGTGTCGACCACGTGATCGGCCTGTTCCGGCTCTGGTGGATCCCCGACGGGCTGCCGGCGGACCAGGGCACCTACGTGCGCTATGACCACGAGGCCATGGTTGGCATCCTGATGCTCGAGGCCCACCGGGCCGGCGCCGTGATCGTCGGCGAGGATCTCGGGACCGTCGAGCCATGGGTGCGGGACTACCTACGCGAGCGGGGCATCCTCGGCACCTCCATCCTGTGGTTCGAGCGTGACCAGGACGGTCCCTTGCCTCCGGAGGAGTACCGCGAGCTGTGCCTGGCCACGGTGACCACGCATGACCTGCCGCCGACGGCCGGGTACCTGACCGGTGTCCACATGGACCTGCGCCGCGACCTGGACCTGCTGACCCGCCCCTGGGAGGAGGAGCTGGCCGAGGATGAATCCGCGCGTGCGGAGGTGCTGACCCGGTTGCGCGAGCGTGGCCTGTTGCGCCCGGACGCTGCCATCGACGAGCAGGTCGAGGCCTTGCACCGCTACCTGACCTGGTCCCCGGCGAAGCTGGTGGGAGTCTCGGTCTCCGACTTGGCGCGAGATGTACGCATCATCAACCAGCCGGGTACCCACGAGGAGTACCCGAACTGGCGGGTTCCGCTAGCCGGTCCCGACGGCGCGCCCTTGCTGCTCGAGGAGCTCTTCGAGCAGCGCGCTGCCAAACGGCTGGCCCGGACCGTCTCTCGCCGGTAGCGCCGGCTACTCGACCGGCACGGGCGAGGACTCGGTGGCTGGGGGTCTCGCGACCAGCACCGTGAACCGCTCGAGCACCACCAGCATCCGCGGGTCGAAGGGGTCGTCGGGACGGCCCGGGTGAAAGAACGTGCGGTGCGCGCTGCGCCATGCGCTCAACGTGCGCGAGCCCTCGCCCTCGGCCTCGGCGTGCCCTTCGTCGACATCTTCGAAGGGGACCACGCTGACCGCGGTCGTGCGAATCAGGGCTCGCGGGTGGCCCCGGCCGTCCAGAAGGATCGACAGCGCACCGGGCTCGGGAAGTGACTCGTCGTCGGTGTCGTAGTCGCTGCGGCGGCTCGAGGTGGCCGTCTTGACCCCGCTCAGCACCAGGGCCAGCAGGTGGTCGGCCTCCTCGGGAGTATGGGAGAACGACCACGCCGGGGGAGGGAGGGTCTCGGCGATGTTTCGCCCCAGGTACGCGCCGGCAGGGTTGAGCCGGCCTCGGATCTGGGCGTCGCGCCAGAAGGCGTCGATCTCGCCCTGGTTCATGCCCCGACGCTACCCGGCGCTCCGCCGCGGTCGGTCGGCCGCCTGCGCGCGCAGTGCACGAGCCACTCCGTCGCGATGCTCGCTGAGGGTGCGACGCAGCCCGTTCGGCGCGTCCGGATGGGCGTCGAGCCATTCCTGCGTCGCCTCGAGCAGCTCCCCGTCGGCCAGGGCCGCGGGGTAGAACCCGACGGCCAGCGCCTCCGCGATCGCGTGCGTCCGCGTCCTCCACAGCTCCTCGACCACGGACAGGTAGCGAGGCAGGAACGGCCGCAACAGCTCGGGATCGTGGACCCGGGCGAACCCCAGCGCCATCGCGTTGATGACGGCGTTGGGCAACGTGTCCTCCTCCACGGCGGCGCGCCAGACCTCCTCCTTGGCGGCGGGATCGGGGCGAGCGGCCATGGCGCGCGCGGCCTTCTCGCGCCCCGCGGCGGTGTTGTCCCGCGAGCGCTCGCGCTCGATCTGCTCCGCTCCGGCGGCGCCACCCGAGACCAGGCCGGTGAGCAGCGTCCAGCGCATGTCCTGGTCCACCGTCATGCCATCGATCGGTGCCGTGCCCTCCAGGGCTTCGCGCAGCCGCTCCAGGTCGTCGGCCGAGGTGGCCGCGCCGGCCCAGGCGCCGACGAGCTGGAGCTGGGCGTCGCTACCCGGCGCGGCGGCCAGGGCGCTCGACCGCAGGCTGGTGGCGATCTCTCGACTGAGCTCGTCGCGATGCGCCGGGGCGACGTAGGTGCGGGCAGCCGCCGAGAGCTGCATCAGCAGCACCCGGATCTGGGTCGAGTCGGTCTCGCCCTTCAGGGCCCGCAACGCCAGGCGCACGTAGTCCGAGGCAGGCATCTGGGCGTCTCGCGTCATGTCCCAGGCGGCGCCCAGCACCAGAGCCCGGGGCAAGGAGTCGGTGAAGAGACGCAGAGACGACAGGGCCGTGTCCGCCGAGTGCGGGTCCAGCCGGATCTTCGCGTAGGCCAGGTCGTCGTCGTTCAGCAGCAGCAGATCGGGCATCGGCTGCCCGGCGAGCTCGGGCACCTCGGTGAGCTCGTCGGTGACGTCGAGCTCGAGCCGTCGGCTGCGTCGCAGCGTCCCCGGGCCGAGGTCGTAGCATCCGATGGCCAGCCGGTGCGGGCGCAGAGTCGGCCATTCGGGCGGGGCGGACTGCTCGACCCAGGCCGATCGGATGACCCCGTCCTCCACCTCCAGACGCGGCGTGAGGGTGTTGACCCCCGCGGTCTCCAACCACAGGCGTGACCACTGGTTGAGGTCCCGACCGGAGGTGTGTTCCAGCTCGGTGAGCAGGTCGTGCAGTGTCGTGTTTCCCCAGGCGTGCCGGGCGAAGTAGGCCCGCAGACCTGCGGTGAACGCCTCGCGCCCGACGTAGGCGACCAGCTGCTTGAGGACCGAGGCGCCCTTGGCGTACGTGATGCCGTCGAAGTTCACCTCCACGGCGTCCAGGTCGACCATGTCCGCGGCCACCGGGTGGGTGGAGGAGAGCTGGTCCTGACGGTAGGCCCACGCCTTCTCCGAGGTGGCGAAGGTGGTCCAAGCGTGACCCCACGACGTGGCCTCGGCCTGGCACACGGTCGAGGCCCACTCGGCGAACGACTCATTCAGCCACAGGTCGTCCCACCACTTCATGGTGACCAGGTCGCCGAACCACATATGAGCGAGCTCGTGCAAGAGGGTCAGGGCCCTGCGCTCCACGATGGCGTCGGGGACCTTGGAGCGGAAGACGTAGTCCTCGACGATGGTCACGCACCCGGCGTTCTCCATCGCCCCCATGTTGTACTCGGGAGTGAAGATCTGGTCGTACTTCGCGAACGGGAACGCGTGGTCGAACTCTCGCTCGTAGAACGCGAAACCGGCCTTCGTGCACGCGAAGATGTTCTCCGGGTCGAGGTGCTGGCGCAGGCTGCGGCGGCAGAAGACCGCGAGCGGAACCGTCCCGGCGCGCGTGGCCACCTCGTCGCGCACCACGTCGTAGGGCCCGGCGACCAGCGCGGTGATGTAGGAGGAGATGCGCGGGGTCGGCTCGAAGTCCCAGCGGGCCACCTCGATGCTCTCTGAACTGTCTGCCCGCACCCGCTGCGGGGCCGGCACCGGGTGCGGTGTGGGCTGGTTCGAGATGACCTGCCAGTGCGCAGGGGCGAGAACGCTGAAGGCGAAGGTGGCCTTGAGGTCGGGTTGCTCGAAGACGGCGTACATCCGGCGGCTGTCGGAGACCTCGAACTGCGTATAGAGGTAGACCTCGCCGTCGGCGGGGTCGACGAAGCGGTGCAGACCCTCTCCGGTGTTCATGTAGGCACCGGTCGCGGCCACGCGAAGGACGTTCTCCGGCCGTAGCCCTTCGAGACGGATGCGCGAGTCCCCCCAGACCGTGGCGGGGTCGAGCTGCTCTCCGTTGAGCTCCACCGAGTGCACCGACGTGGCCACCAGGTCGATGAAGCTCTCCGCCCCCTCCTGGGCGCAGTCGAAGCGCACGGTCGTGGTGGTGGTGAAGGTCTCCGCGCCGCAGGTCAGGTCGAGGTCGACGTCGTAGGACCGGACGCTGACGATCGCCGAGCGCGCCCGCGCCTCCTCACGGGTGAGGTTGGTGCCGGGCATGAGACCTCCGAGGAACGCTGGGGTGGTGCGTGGCTAGAGATGGTGTCATGGTGGGCTCGGCAGGCCCAGTAAACCCATGACAGCAATCTGAGGAGCACACGATGCGGGTGCACATCGGCGGCGACCAT
>NZ_DATFMA010000104.1:0-3757 GCF_035267225.1 Ornithinimicrobium sp. | reverse complement strand
ACGACCTCGAGATCGGCGACACTCGCGACGACGGGCGCATCAGCGTCCTTATCCGCGGGCCGAGCGAGTACGGGCTTGCGGGCCACCTCGCGGGACTCGTGGAATGGCTCGAGATCAGCAGCCCCCAAAGCGTGCGAGACCGCATGGCCGCCATCGGCGACGCGCTCGTCGAGAAGTACCGGTGATCGGTCAGCACTCGGCACGGACAACGCCGTAGCGCCGCCTATGCAGTAACCCAGGCGCTCCGGACGGTGAAGACGAACATCGGTTCAGGCTCGCGGCTCACAGGTCAGACGGCTCTGACCTTCCGGCGGGCGCGTTCACCGAACCGGTCGAGCGCGTGGAGCACTTCAGTCGCCTGGGAGACGGCGGTTAGTGGCTCCACCGTCGATCCCGGAGTCGGGTGGAGGGGGGAACAGAGACTGACGCCGGAGTGTGAAGTAGATGAGTATGTCCCGGCGCAGGTTTGAGTACTTCAGACCCCGCTCCGAACGTCACTCGAGCAGTACGCTTTCGATGCGGGTATAGACGGGTATAGACACCGGGCCTGGACTAGAGCGGTGGCATTGAGTGGGCCCGCCGCCCGCCGCACCGTGTCAGGAGAGGGATCATGATGAACACCGTCTCGCGGATAGTCGGCACAGGGTGTCTCGTTGCCTTGGCGTCTGTCAGCGCAGCCCCCATGTCGGCGGCGGCTCCCCCGGAGTCTGAGAGAATCGTGGTCGACGACACCTTCGACGACGAGTTTTTGACAGACAGTTGTGGCGTCTCAGTCACAGGATCGATCACTGGCTTCGTCATCGCGCGGACCTTCACGAACCCGGCAGGTAACCTCCAAACCCTCAACAGCGTGAGCCTTACCCTGACGCTGACGTCCGAGCTCGGCAGCATCAGCGGGAGAGCTTCAGGGGCCGAGATCGTCAAGTCTGGTCCCGACGGGCAGGTCACCCTCAACGTCACCGGTCGCAGGCTTGGCGACTACAGCGGACTGCTCGTCGTCGACCTCGACACCGGTGAGGTCGTCAAGGAGCCGCAGTACACCTTTGGAGAGCGAGAGCTGGAGCGCGCCTGCGCCGCCCTTACCGGGAGATAGCTCAGCCAAGCTGCTGCAAGCGGTAGGGCACACAGCGCACGCGGTCTGCCCGGACGAGGCTGCGGGCTACACGGTCCGCACGGCCATCCACGACTTCGTCGGCGACCGGACCTATCGGGGAGACGCCGGGGCGCAAGTTCGTCCTGAACGCGACCTTCGCCGAGGTGGACCCCGCGGACTACGACGCCCTGGTCATCCCGGGTGGTCGCGCGCCGGAGTACCTGCGCCTCAACGGCGAGGTCCTCGACGTCGTGCGTCATTTCTTCGAGCGTGACAAGCCCACGGCCGCGATCTGCCACGGCCCCCAGATCCTGACGGCAGCGGGCGTGGTGAAGGGCAGGACGGTCTCGTCCTACCCCGCCGTCGGGCCCGAGGTGACCCTCGGTGGAGGGACCCCCGCCGAAATCTCGGTGGACCAGGCCGTCACCGACGGCTCTCTCGTGAGCGCCCCCGCGTGGCCGGCGCACCCGGCCTGGATCGCGCAGTTCCTGGAGGTGCTAGGGACCAGGATCGTCCACGAATAGCCCAACCCGGTTGCGGGCCCAGTCAGTGGCGCGTCAACGACCGGCCGCGAGTTTGGTGGCGGCGCGCTCCAACCGGATCAACGAGTGCCAGAACTGCCACAGAACCCTTACCAAGGGTCTAAACTCGATAATCAACCGCAATATTATGCAGTTTAGACCGTCTGTGAGGACTCCTGGTGCACTCGTTCGTTGACCTCGATCGCGTCCTCGGCGCTGTGCCGGCACCCGTGGTCATGACGTTGCGCAACGTAGACCGCGGCCAAGGGAGCGAGGGGCTGTACCTCAACCAGGTGCCCGACCTCCTGACTGAGCTGGCCAACCGCGCCCGGGTCGCGAGCATCACTGCGTCCTCTGCCCTCGAGGGTGTCGTCGTCAAGAACCGGAGCCGCGCGGCCGCCATCATCGCGGGCAAGCCGATAGAGCTGCGCACCCGCAGCGAACAAGAGCTCGCCGGCTACCGCGCTGCCCTTGACTACCTGTTCGCCGAGGACTGGCGCCCCCTGAACGTCGGCTTGCTCCTTCACCTGCACCGACTGCTCCTCGCGGATACCAAGACCACCGGTGGGACCTTCAAGCAGAGCGACAACCTTGTCGTCGACCGGTCTCCCGACGGGGTCCAGACGGTCCGATTCAAGCCCGTGCCCGCCGCTCGCACAGAGGATTACGCCGCCCACCTCATCGACTGCTACGCCGAGGCCATCAAGGCCAACCACCACCACCCCGTGCTTCTCATTGGCCTCTTCGCCTTGGATCTGCTCATCATCCACCCGTTCGACGACGGCAACGGCCGCGTGGCACGCGCGCTGACGAACGCCCTTCTCGCCGAGGCCGGGTATGGCGTGGGCCGCTACGTGTCGCTCGAACAGCTCATCGCCGAGTCAGCCGACGACTACTACCAAGCGCTGCTCGACTCGACCCACGACTGGGACGAGCACGCCCACGACCCGTGGCCCTGGTTGGCGTACTTCAGCACGCTCCTTGCTCGCGGTTACAGCCGGTTCGCTGAGGGTGTGGCCGCCGATAGGTCTGGAGGCACGAAGTCCGCACGCGTGCGTGAGCACGTCCTGAGGCACGGCGCGCCCGTCTTCGCGATCTCCGACATCAGGGCCGCGCTGCCCGGAGTCACGACCCCACCATCCGACTCGTCCTCAACGAGCTGAAGGACGAAGGGCGCCTCAAGCCGCAGGGCACAGGACGCTCGGCGGTGTGGTTGCGTGTCACCCCGTAGGCCGCTCATCGCGCCCTTGACGCTCTTCCGGCGTCTCCTGGTGGATTGCGTGCCGCCACCGAGGTCACCACTCGTGGCGACGCGGTAACGGGGCGTCGATCTGGGACGCTACGGGCATGAGGGTGGCAATGCGGGCGATCGTCCTCACCCTCCTCGCCGTCGTCGTCGGCTTCGGGACGAACATGCTGTCGGACGAAGGGACCGCCAACATCGGGGCCGGCGTCCTCGCCTTCCTCGCCGTCATCGTCGCCTCATTCGCCTGGGGCCTGGTCGACGCCCGGCGGGACGCGTTCGGATGGGTGCTCGCCCGGTGGGTGCTCGTCGGCGTCATCGTCGGGCTCGTCTTCGCGGTGCTTCCCCAGGTTGGCAGTGACGAGTTCTTCTCGGTGAGCACCTATCTCTCGGACGTGCCTTTTTCGGCCACGTTCGGGTTCGTCCTGACGCTCACCGCCGCTGGACTAGGCGCCGTCGTCGGGGCGCTGGTGGCCAGGCGTCCGGACGCCGGTGGCCGCCCGGGCGACGATCGGTCGCCCACCGCCTGACCGGGTTGGTGGTGAACCCGTGCCGGACGGTGCGTGGTCAGCCTTGTTGCGTGAGTCGCTCGAGGAGTTGGGCCGGTGCGTCTTCGGCGAGGAGGTGTCCGGCGGCGTCCACCCAGGTGAGGCCCTGGTTGGGGATGTGTTGCTCGGCCCATTGCCCGTAAGGGACCGGGAGGATCTGGTCATCGAGCCCCCAGAGCAGGGTGACGGGGATGTCGAGCCCGGGCAGGAGGTGTTCGTACTCGGCGGTGTCGCTCTGGCTGAGCTGTCGGTACTGCCGATAGAACGCGGCGTGCCCCTCGGCGCCCAGCCACGGCTCGAGATAGGCCTCGAGCACTCCAGGCCGGTATCCGCGGCTGGTCCCGTTGCCCAG
>NZ_DATFMA010000103.1:0-16513 GCF_035267225.1 Ornithinimicrobium sp. | reverse complement strand
GCTCCCGGTGCGCCGAAGTGAGCAGCACGGCGAGCCGGTGCCCCGCCGAGTCCTGCGAGTCGGCGCTGATCTGCTGCTCGTCGAGCAGGTCGGTCACCGGGGCGGCCGCAACTTCGTCCTCCCAGCTCTGCCCGCACCCCGACAGCCCCAGAGCAGCAGTGAGCGCCACCGCGACGACGCAGCGCCGCCGCCTCCTGCTGCTCGGTGCCGTAGGCATCACTGACAAGACCATCACTCACGAGACTGCCAGGCTCACCTGTGACTGGCCTGCGTGAGTCCGCCGGGTGACGTATCAGGCGCCAGACGGGGCGCTCCTGGACTGCACCGCGGCGCACGCGGCGTCGCACCAGAAGACGAGGAGAGGTCATGGCCAAGCAGACGTGGAAGGTCAAGGGTCGTGTGGAGGTACGGCACACGCTGCCCGAGCTGCAGACGATCAAGGGGAACGAGTCACCGCTGGAAGGGATCACCGTCAAGGTGCAGGCACGCTCGAAGATCCCGTTCGGGTGGGGCACCTGGGCGTCGTGGGGACAGGTGACGACGAACAGCGACGGGGAGTTCTCGGTCACCAAGACCAAGGGCAGCGACCGCCGCCAGTTCCGCGTCAAGATCCTCTTCGACGACGACCGACTCCGGCTCAAGGAGGGCGACGAGACCAGCCTGTCCTTCGGCGGCGACGGCTTCCCGATCGACGTGAGCTTCGACCTCACCGACAAGGACTGGTTCGTCGTCCATGACGACAAGGACTCCACTCCCAACGGCCGCAAGGCAGGGACGCACGACCTGGGCACCCTGCGCGCCGAGCCCATGCGGGTGCGCCGGCTGGCCGACCTGTGGGTACTGGTCGGGCTCGTCCTGGACGACCTCGACCGGATGGGGCCGGCCTTCGGCCTCGACCGCAAGCAGGTGATGAAGTTCCCGATGGGGATCGGCAACGGTGCCGCCGCGAGCGCCTCGTACTCCAACCCGGTGAACGGGACCGTCTACATCAAGTCCGGTGAGTTCCACGCGCGCACGATCATCCACGAGCTGATGCACCAGTGGGCGTACGACCGCACCAAGGGTGAGGACGCCATGGCCTGGCAGCTCGCCAAGCACGGCACCACGCACGCGGTGCGGGAGAACACGACGTTCGTGCCCTTCCACGAGGCGTTCGCCGACTGGGCGCCCTACGAGATCCTGCGCCGCATCTCTGGCCACGCCCTGACGACGTTCCTCGAGGACAACTCCGACAGCACGCCGGGCCGCCCCTACTCGCGCGCTCATCTGCGGGCGGCACTGGGCCCCTCGGAGCGGAGCCTGGACAACGTGGACTACACCGAACGCGGCTGGCGCAGCCTGTTCACCCTGCTCACCTGGGACACCGTCGACACCCTCGACTTCGACGCCCCCGGCCAGTTCGCCCGTGACAGCGGCCAGCCCGACTTCGCCTGCCGGGCCCTGCGCACCGGGCTGACGTTCAAGCAGGTGCTCGCGGCGATCAACACCCACGACGACATCCCCGGAGCGGACCGCCCCTGGCGGAACCACGAGCTGAACTTCGACGACTTCCTCGCGCGGGCCCAACGGGTGCACGAGCAGCTCACCGACGCCGCCGTGGCCGGCATCAAGGAGTGTCTGGACCCGGCGGCGACAGGCAGCCCGTGCGACGACGTCGAGCCCGCCGTGCGCCGGATGGAGCGTATGCCCGGCCCGCTGCGCCGAGGGTCGCGGCTGGTGCGTCCCTAGGTCGGCTTGGCGCGCCGGGCCAGCGCGACCAGGTCGCCGGCGCTTCCGTCCAGGCGCCGCGGGCCGTTCCACAGCGCGTGCAGCCGCCGCTCGAGGTCGAGCCCGACCGTCGGGACCTCACACAGGTCTCCGCGCTCTACCGACCCGGCGACGGCGTAGCGGCTCAGGACGCCCGGGCCGGCGCCGGCCCGGACTGCGGTGCTGACCGCGGCGTTGCTGCTCAAGGACAGCGCGGCGGGGGCGCCGCGCGAGGTCCCGGTCGCCGCCTCGAGGGCTGACTCCCAGGCTGCCCGGGTCCCTGACCCAGGCTCGCGAAGCACCAACGGGCTCTCGGCGAGCTGTTGCGCGGTGAGCGGGTCGACCCGACGGGACCAGGGATGGGTTGCCGAGACCACCACCGCGAGATGGTCGGTGGCCACCTGGGCGCGGTGCAGGTCCCGCGGCGGCTCGGAGGACTCGATGAAACCCACCCGATAGCAACCGGCCCGCACGCCCTCGATCACCTGCGCGGAGTTCACCACGTCGAGCGCCACCGCGGTGTCCGGGTGCCGGACCTTCAGCTCGGCGAGCCAGGCGGGCAGCAGATGCTCCGCGATGGTCATGCTGGCGGCCACGCTCAGCGGCGCCGGACCGTCGTGGCGCAGGGCCTCCACTCCGACCAGCATGTCGTCAGCGGCGGTGAGGACGGCCCGGGCCCAGTCGACGATCACGGCTCCCCGCGGCGTCAGAGTCGACCCGCGCGGTGAGCGTTGCAGCAGGGCCACTCCCATCTCCCGCTCCATGCGGGCCACCAGCCGGCTCGCGTTCGGCTGCGCCATGCCCACCGCACGCGCACCCGCACCCAGGCTCCCCTGCTCCGAGATGCTGACGATGAGCTCGAGGGCAGACAGGTCCGGCCACGGGTGGGCACTCATATCACAATGGTATGGGGTGATGCACGAACCTGCTCTACCGGCTGGCTCGGCCGAAGCGGAGGGTGGAGGCATGCCGCCGTCCTCACCTGCCTCCGCGAAGCGCTCTGCGTCGCGCCTCGCGGCCCCTGTCCGGGGTTCGGGGGCTGTCGGCCGAGCCCTCCCGGGCCTGGCGTGGTGCGCCGCGGCCGTAGGCCTGACCCTCGTGCTGCACCATCTGGTGCCCACCGTGAGCCCGCTGCTCGTGGCCGTGCTGCTGGGCGTGCTGCTCACCAACACGGTCGGGCTCCCCGCCGTCGCACAACCCGGCCTTGCCTTCGCGTCCAAGCGGCTCCTGCGGCTGGGCGTGGCGCTCCTGGGGCTGCAGCTCGTCCTGTCCGACATCGTCAGCCTCGGCGTCGGTCTCTGCCTGACCGTCGTGGCCGTGGTGGCGCTCGGCATCGTCGGCACCTGCGCCGCCGGCCGCGCGCTCGGCGTGCCTGCTGGGCAACGGTTGCTCATCGCCTGCGGGTTCTCCATCTGTGGCGCCGCAGCGGTGGCGGCTGCGGACGGGGTCGTCGACAGCGACGAGGAGGATGTCGCCAGCGCCATCGCCCTGGTGGTGGTGTTCGGGACCGCGATGATCGCAGCCGTCCCCCTGGCCGCCACCGTGCTCGGCCTCAGCACCGAGCAGGCCGGGTTGTGGGCGGGCGGGTCGATTCACGAGGTCGCCCAGGTCGTGGCGGTCGGTGGTGCGCTGGGCGGTTCGGCACTGGCGGCGGCCGTCGTGGTCAAGCTGGCCCGCGTGCTCATGCTGGCTCCGGTGCTCGTCGTGCTGGGGTGGCGGCAGCGCCGCACGACCCGGGCCCGCGGCGCCACCTCCCACCCTCCGCTGGTGCCCCTGTTCGTTCTCGGGTTCCTCGGGATGGTCGCGCTGCGCACCACAGGGGTGCTCGGCCAGCCGGTCATCGACGCCGCGCAGACTGCCCAGACCGTGCTGCTCAGCGCGGCCATGTTCGCCCTGGGCTGCTCGGTGCGCCGGTCGGCCTTGCGCAAGGTCGGCCCGCGTCCGCTGGCCCTGGCGCTCGTCTCGACCCTCATCGTGGCCCTCACCGCGCTCACCGGCGTGCTGGTGTCGACCTGAGGGTCGCCTGGTGGCTGCTAACCTGTCAGGCAACTTGGCTGATCCGCGACAGGAGGTGACGAGATGGCCGTGTTCGAGTCGTTGGAACGCGCGCGTCCGATGTCGGTGCGCATCGCTGAGCACGTGGTCGAGCGCATCCAGTCCGGCGAGTTCCCGGTCGGCATGCGACTCCCGTCCGAGACCGAGCTCGCGCGTCAGTTCGGGGTCAGCCGGCCCTCAGTGCGCGAGGCGCTCGGTGCGTTGCAGTTCGTCGGCTACGTCGACTCGGTCCGCGGTTCCGGCAGCCGCGTGGTCAGCCAGCGTCCCCAGGTCGACGGGCCGAGGAAGTCCGACGAGATCGGCCCCCGCGAGGTGCTGCGCTTCTTCGAGGCTCGCCTTCTCAGCGAACCGCAAGTGGCAGCCCTGGCCGCCCGGGACCCCGACCTGGACCGACTCGCCGAGGCCGAGAAGCTCATCGAGGCGATGGAGCTGGTGGCACACGAGCCGGCCCTGCATGGCGAGACCGACCTGAGCGTGCACCGCGCGTTGGCGCAGGCCTGCCGCAACTCGTTCATGGTCGAGCCGGTCCTGCGCCTTCTGGACGTGCTGGCCTCCCCCGCGCTGCGCGCGACCCGACGCCACGCCTGGGCCGACCATGACCTGCCGCCCCTGTGGCACGACCATCACCGCGAGACGCTGGAGGCCATCCGCGCCGGCCGCCCGCAGGCAGCCGCCGAGTCCACCTGGCGCCATCTGGAGTCTTCCGCTCGCCACGCCCTCGAGGTCGTTGCCCGCGAGGGCACCGTGGACGAGCGGGCCCGCAGTGAGTTCACTTCTTTCCTGTCCGCCGGGCCGTACGCCTCCGCCCTGGCGACTCACGATGGCTCGGAGGCACCGGCCCGCGCGCACGCCGACGAGAGGAGGTCACGTGTCCGCCCTCTCGCCGACTGACCCGCATCCTTCGACCGAGGGCCCCTCGGGCCAAGCGGGCGAACCGGTACGGTTCGACGTCGACCTCACCCGGCCGGACCCCATCCCCGAAAGCGCCATCGTGCGGGCCACCGCACTGATGCGTACCGGCCGGCTGTTCCGCTACGGCGAGTTCACCGACGTGGACGACGACGCGGCCCAGCTGGAGGTCCGTTTCGCCGAGCTGCTCGACCGGCGCTACGCCGTCGGCGTCAGCTCCGGCGGAGGCGCACTCTTCCTCGCCCTGCGCGCCTGTGGGGTCCGCCCCGGCGACCGGGTGCTGCTCAACGGCTACACCCTGGCCCCGGTGCCCGGGGCCATCGACCACGCCGCCGCCCAGCCGGTGCTGGTGGAGATCACCGAGGACCTCACCATCGACCTCGAGGACCTGCGCCGCAAGGCAGAGTCCTCCGGCGCCCGGACCCTGGTGCTGTCGCACATGCGGGGGCACGTCGCCGATATGGACGCGGTCGTCCGACTCTGCGACGAACTCGGGATCGACCTGATCGAGGACTGTGCCCACACGCTCGGAGCGCGGTGGTCAGGCCGCCACACCGGCACCTTCGGCCGCGCGGCATGCTTCAGCGCCCAGACCTTCAAGCACCTCAACTCAGGCGAAGGCGGACTGGTCGTCACCGACGACGACGAGGTGGCCGCGCGCACCATCCTGCACTCCGGCAGCTACATGCTCTACGCCCAGCATCGAGCCAGACCACCCCTGGAGGCGTTCGAACCACTGCGCGGGCAGGTGGCCAACTACAGCATGCGCATGACGGCGCTGGCGGCGGCGCTGATCCTGCCCCAGCTGGACCTGTTGCCCGACCGGGTGGAACGGATGAACCGCTCCTACCGCCGGCTCGAGGCCCTGTTGCAGGGCGTTCCCCACGTGCGCCTCGTCCAGCGCCCCGAGCAGGAGGACTACGTCGGCAGCTCGTTCCAGTTCTCGCTCACCGGCCTGACCCGGGAGCAGATCTCGTCGGTGATGCAGACCGTGGAGCGCTACGGCCTGCCCCTCAAGTGGTACGGCGAGCCGCTCATGCGCGGCTTCACCAGTCGCCCCGCGCAGTGGGAGTACCTCGGGGCCGACCAGGCCGTGCCGCGCACCGACGCGCTGCTCGCCCGCCTGTGCGACCTGCGGGTACCACCCTCCATGGAGCCGGCGGACTGCGTCCTCGCCGTCGAGATCATCCGCTTCGCGATCCAGCAGGCGACCCGCACCGGGTGAGCGCCCCGACCTCGACACCACCGCAACGACAGGAGATCCAGGCCCATGCCCGTCACCTATCTCAAACGCGCCCACGGCACCGAGCGGGTGGACATCTCGGCGACCACCGCCACCGTGGCCCGGATGCTGGAGCGCCTCGAGACCGAGGGAGAGAGCGCGACCCGCGCCTACTCCCGTGAGCTCGACGCATGGGATCCGGAGAGCTTCGTGATCGGGCCCGAGGAAGTCGATGCCGCACGCCGCTCCTTGCCCACGACTCTTCTGGACGACCTCCACTTCGCGCACCGGCAGGTCCGCGCGTTCGCCGACCGTCAGCGCGAGAGCCTCGGCGACTTCGAGATCGAGCTCCATCCGGGGCTGGTCACCGGGCAGCGCCACATCCCCGTCGAGGCGGCCGGGTGCTACGTCCCCGGTGGGCGCTACGCGCACGTGGCCTCCGCCGCGATGAGCATCGCCACGGCCAAGGCCGCAGGGGTCCCCCACGTCACCGCCTGCTCGCCGCCCCGAGGGGGCGAAGGCATCCACCCGGCGACGTTGACCGGCATGGCCATCGCGGGGGCCGACTCGATCATGTGCCTGGGCGGGGTCCAGGCCGTGGCTGCGATGGCGTTCGGTCATTTCACCGGCCACCGAGCCGCCGTGCTGGCCGGGCCGGGCAACCAGTTCGTCGCCGAAGCCAAACGCCTGCTGTTCGGGCGGGTCGGCATCGATGTCGTGGCCGGTCCGACCGAGGCGCTGGTGCTGGCCGACGACACGGCGGACCCCTGGCTCGTCGCGATGGACCTGGTCAGCCAGGCCGAGCACGGGCGCGACTCGGCCACCATCCTCATCACCACCTCCCGCCGCGTCGCCGAGGAGACGCTCGGGCTGGTCCCTCGCGCGGTCGGGCTGCTCCCGCCGGGGTCGGTCGCCGCCGCGGCATGGGAGGCGTTGGGGGAGATCATCGTCGCCGACACCCGCGAGGAGGCGGCCGCACTGGCCGACGAGTACGCCAACGAGCATGTCGAGGTGCACGCCGAGGACCTCGAGTGGTGGCTCGGCCGGCTGCGGAACTACGGCTCGCTGTTCCTGGGTGAGGAGACCACGGTGACCTACGGGGACAAGACCTCCGGGCCGAACCACATCCTGCCCACGCGTGGCGCGGCGAGGTACACCGGCGGACTGTGGGTCGGCAAGTTCATCAAGACGGTCACCTACCAGCGGATGACCCGCGAGGCCAACGCGCAGATCGGCCGGGTGGCCGCCCGTATCTCGCGTACGGAAGGGATGGAAGGGCATGCCCTGGCCGGCGACGTCCGGCTGGCGAAGTACTTCCCCGACGAGGCCCTCGACACCGCGCCCCGGTAGCGCGTTCCTCCCTCCCCACCATCAGACCTCCCGCCCCGAGAAAGAAGGCACCCATGCACCTGGCGCGTATCCCACGCCGCCGCTACACCGTCGGTCGCACCCCCATCGAGCACCTCCCCCGGCTGAGCGAGCATCTGGGCGGGCCCGACATCTACATCAAGCGCGACGACCTCCTCGGCCTGAGCGCCGGAGGCAACAAGACCCGCAAGCTCGAGTTCCTCATGGCCGACGCCTTGGCGCAAGGGGCCGACACCATCATCACGACCGGGGCGGTCCAGTCCAACCACTGCCGGCTCACCCTCTCGGCCGCGGTCAAGGAAGGCTTGCGATGCCACCTGCTGCTCGAGGAGCGGGTGGCGGGCTCCTACGCGGAGGACGGCAGCGGCAACAACCTGCTGTTCCGTCTGCTCGGAGCCGAGTCGATCCAGGTGGTGCCCGGCGGGTCCGACCTGCAAGCCGGGATGGAGGAGATCGCGGAGCAGGTGCGTCGCGACGGCGGCAGGCCCTACATCATCCCCGGAGGTGGGTCGAACGCCCTGGGAGCGCTCGGCTACGTCGCGTGCGCCGAGGAGATCCTCGCCCAGTCCTTCGAGATGTCGCTGCCCATCGACCATGTCGTGTGCTCCAGCGGATCAGGGGGGACGCACGCCGGGCTGGTCGCCGGCTTCCACGGCAACCAGAGCGGCATCCCGGTCACCGGCATCAGTGTGCGGGCCGAGCGCGCGCCCCAGGAGGCCAAGCTGCACGCACTGGCCAACGAGACCGCACAGCTGCTCGCCGACGACGGACGCGAAGTCCCCCGAGAGGCGTTCACGGTGGAAGACGGCTACGTCGGGCCGGGCTACTCGCTGCCGACCGAAGAGATGACCGCCGCGATCCAGCTCTTCGCGCGGCTCGAGGGCATCCTGCTGGACCCGGTCTACACCGGCAAGACCGCCGCCGGACTGGTCGGCCTGGTACGCCAAGGCCGGTTCGCGCCGGGCAGCACTGTGCTGCTCATCCACACCGGAGGATCGCCGGCGCTGTACGCCTACCCGGACTCGGTCCTGGCCTCCGCCGGTGGCTGAGCGACATCGGCTCAGCCCGTCACGGCTCGTCGGCATCCTCGGCGGGATGGGGCCCGCGGCCACCGTGGACTTCTACGCCAAGCTGGTGCGGCACACGCCGGCCGAGCAGGACCAGGACCATCTGCGGGTCGTGATCTGGGGCGACCCCTCGGTGCCGAACCGGCAGGAGGCACTGCTGGCGGGTGGCACCGACCCCACCCCGTGGCTCGAGGAGGGCGTGCGCCGCCTCATCGACGCCGGCGCCGAGATCGTGGTGGTCCCCTGCAACACGGTCCACGCGCACGTGCGCCCGGTGATGGCCGGACAGCCGGTGGAGTTCATCGACATCATCGACACCACCGTCGAAGCCGTGCGGAGGCGCGGACTCCACCGGGTCGGGCTGCTGGCTACAGACGGAGCGCTGGCCTCGGGCATCTTCCAGAGGGGCCTGGACGCGGCGGGAGTGGAGTGGGTCCTCCCGTCGCCGGAGCGCCAAGCGTCGTTGATGAGGCTCGTCCACGCGGTGAAGACGGGCCGCGTCGACACCGCCACGCTGACGGCCATGGCCGACCTTCTGGCCGAGATCGACAGCCGCGGGGCGAGCACCGCTGTGGCCGGATGCACCGAGATCTCCACCCTGCTCGAGAGGCCGCCCGGCGGCGCCGACGTCGTTGATCCCGCCCTGGAGCTCGCCCTGCGCACCGTCGAGCGGGCCCGCCACACCTGAAGTCGCGGCCCCGAACACCCCGTCCGAGGCCAGCGGCCCTCCGCAACCACTAGGCTCTCCCGACACCACACCGCGCCGCGTGCTGACGACCGAGGGGGGACCATGGGTGCGCTCGACCCGGACGTGGGCCAGTTCATGGAGACTCTGGCTCGGATGTTCCCGGTGCCACCGGCCGACGTGAGCCCCACCGAGCGCCGGCTCTCCTTCCGCCAGGTGCACGAGCAGCTGCTGCACCCGCCACCCCCACCGGCCTTCGCCGGCGACATCGTGGACGACATCGTGGCGACCGACGACGGCGAGGTCCCGGTGCGGGTCTACTCCCCCGCCACCTCGACCCCGACAGGCCCGACGCTGGTCTTCTTCCCCGGCGGCGGCTGGGTCATCGGTGATCTGGAGACCGGGGACGCCACCGCACGGTCCCTCGCGACGCAGATGGACCTCACGGTCATCGCCGTGGACTACCGCAAGGCGCCGGAGCATCCTTTCCCCGCCGCCTTCGAGGATGCCCGTGCCGCCGTCCGCGCGGTGGCACAGCAGCGACGGCCCTCGTGGCTCGGCGTCGCCGGTGACAGCTCGGGCGGAAACCTCGCGGCGGCGGTCGCGATCGACTGCGCCGCCGCGCGACACCAGTGTGACGGACAGCTGCTGCTCTACCCGGCGCTCGACCCGCGAATGGACACGGACTCGCACCGCCGCTACGCGCGCGGCTACCTGCTGGAGCGGGAGCTCATGGAGTTCTACTGGACCAGCTATCGGGCCGAAGCGCCGCTGGACTGGCACATCGCGCCCGCGCTGGCCCCGGACGAGATGCTGTCAGAGGTGGCGCCGGTCGTCGTGGCCACCGCCGAGCTCGACCCGCTGCACGACGAAGGCCGTGACTACGCCGGCCGACTCCTCGGCCTCGGCATCGCGGCCACGCACCTGCCGGGTCCAGGGCTCATCCACGGCTGGGTGGACCACACCGGGCTGGTCCCCGCCGCCGACCAGGCTCTGCGGCGTGCGGTGGCGGTCTTCGACGCCCTGCGCCGCGCCAGCACCGGCGACGCCGCGACGACCGAGCGCTGACGGGGCGAAAACCCGCCGACCCTCGCGGAGTCGTCAGAGGCCCGCAGGCCGACCTACTGCTGGATGTAGCCGAAGAGCTGGTCCCGCTCGCTCTGCAGCTCGGCGATGCGGCCCTTGACGATGTCACCGATGCTGACGATCCCGCGCAGCTGCCCGTCGCTGACGACCGGAAGATGCCGGATGCGGTGCTCGGTCATGGTGCCGGCCAGGGTCTCCAGGTCGTCGTGCGGCCCGCAGGTGTGGACCTCGGACGTCATGATGACACTGACCGGTTCGTCGAGGACACGCGCGCCGTGGTCGTGCAGCCCCCGCACGATGTCGCGCTCACTCACGATGCCCGCCACGGGGTGCTCGTCGTCACTGACGACGACCGAGCCGATCCCCTCCCGCGCGAGCAGGGTCACCAGCTCGCTCACGGACGCCTCGGGACGCAACGTCGTGACGTCGCTCCCCTTCCTCCGCAGCACCTCGCCAATGCGCATGAACCGACCATATCGCCGCGATGCCAACCTCACCAGGCAAACTCGCCGAGCCCCGGGCGGCTTGAGCCCTGGTGAACGATCGTTTAGTATGCTGTACATGCGTTCAGTGGTCTCTGATCTGACCGGCAAGGCGGCGATCCGCGACGCGGCCCTGGCGCTGTTCGCCGAGCGAGGGGCAGACGCGGTCAGCGTCCGCCAGATCGCTGCGGCCGCCGAGGTGTCCCCCGCCCTGATCCTGCATCACTTCGGAAGCAAGGAAGGCCTGCGTCAGGCGGTGAGTGACCATGTGGTCGCGCTGATCGACCAGGTCACGATGAGCCAGTCACCCACCGATGTGCAGGCGCTCGTCGCCGGTGACGTCACGGCTGCCGACTCGTTGACGGCCACGATGGCCGCCGCTTTCCCCTCGGATTCACCGGTCCTGCCGTACCTGCGCCGCCTCCTCTTGGCCAACGATGACGTCTCCCATGCGGTCGTCAAGCACTGGTACGACCTCACCGTGGCCGTGCTCACCGAGTGGCAGCGGCTCGGGATCATCGATCCCGGCCCCGACATCCCCCTGCGGGCGGCGTTCATGCTCACCGCCGACCTCGGCGCGCTGCTGCTGCGGGACCACATGTCCGGTCTCGTCGGCACCGACCTGATGACCGCCGAAGGCCTGCGCAGGTGGACCGCCGAGAGCGTCCGCGTATACAGCCCGATGTTCACCCCCTGAGAGAAAGGCACGTCATGACCACGCACCTCATCGAGACGACGGGTCTGGTCAAGACCTTCGGTGCCACGCGCGCCCTCGACGGTCTGGACCTGGCGGTCGACGAGGGCGAGGTCCACGGTTTCCTCGGCCCCAACGGCTCGGGCAAGTCGACGACCATCCGCATCCTGTTGGGTCTGATGCGGGCCGACCATGGACATGTCACGCTCTTCGGTGAGGACCCGTGGCGTCACGCCGTCCGCCTGCACGAACGACTCGCCTACGTCCCCGGCGACGTCACGCTGTGGCCCTCGTTGACCGGTGGACAGTGCATCGACGTCCTGGCGCGGGCGCACGGGCAGATCGACCGGCCCCGCCGCGACGACCTCATCGACCGCTTCGACCTCGATCCCACCAAACGGGCCCGGGACTACTCGAAGGGCAACCGGCAGAAGGTCTCTCTCGTGGCCGCGCTCGCCGCAGACGTCGACCTGCTGATCCTCGACGAGCCGACCGCCGGGCTGGACCCGCTGATGGAGGAAGTGTTCCAGCAGGTGGTGCGCGAACGCCGGGCGGCAGGAGCGACGATCCTGCTCTCGAGCCACATCATGGGCGAGGTCGAGGCGCTCGCAGACCGGGTCTCGATCATCCGGGCCGGACGCACCGTGACCTCGGGCACGCTCACCGACCTGCGCCGGCACATGCAGAGCGCCGTGCGGGCCGTCACCGACCATGCTCCAGACGGGCTGACCAGGCTTCGCGGCGTCACCCACGTCGAGGTCCACCCGGTGGAGGCCACGGGACCCGGCCCCGAGTCCGATGTTTTGGCAAGCCGACACGACGTCCATGCCTCCGCCGAGCCCGACGCGGTCGGTCCCCTGGTGGGCCGGCTGCACGACGCCGGCATCCATACGCTGACCGTGACCCCACCCAGCCTGGACGACCTCTTCCTGCGGGCGTACTCCGAGGACGCGCCGGCCGACAGCCCCTCCGACACCGGGGGGCACCCCGCACGCGGCACCGGCGGATCCTCGACCCCCAAACACCGGGCCCTGTCATGACGACGGTGAGCCTGCAGGGCCTGCCCACCATGGCCCGCATCAACGTCCGGACGGGATGGAAGGGCCTCACGCTCTGGGTGGTCGGGCTCCTGGCGATGATGCTGATGACGACGACCTCCATCACCGCGCTCTACGACACCCCGACCAAGCTGCGCGGGTACGCCGAGAGCGTGGGTGGTGACGCGATGTTGATGCTCAACGGCAAGGTCGCCGGCCTGGGCTCGCTGGGTGGGGTGATCGCCAACGAGTTCGGCTTCATCCTCAGCTTCGGCATCCCGCTGATGGCCATCGCGCTCACCGCTCGAGGCACTCGCAAGGACGAGGAGGCGGGCCGGCTCGAGCTGCTCCTCGCGGCCCGGATCGGACGCCACGCACCGATCCTGTCAGCGGTGCTGGTGGCGAGCGCCGCCTTGGCGCTCACGGGCCTGGGCTGCGCCGTCGCGATGATCGCCGCCGGCGTGGACGCCGGCGGGGCCGTGCTCTACGGTGCAGGGGTCACCGGGCTCGGGTTCGTCTTCGTGGGCCTCACCGCGGTGGCGGCGCAGGTGTTCGAGCACAACCGAGCGGTCTGGGGTGCGGGGCTGGGCCTGGCCGTCGTGAGCTACCTGCTCCGCGGTCTCGGCGCCACGGGTGACAACGCCCTCTTGTGGCTGTCACCCCTGGGCTGGGTGGACGAGGTCCGACCCTTTGGTGAAGCCCGGGCGTGGCCACTGCTCTTGGCCCTGATGACGGGTGCCGTGCTGGTGGCGTCGGCCTTCTGGCTCAGTACGCGGCGTGACGTGGGAAGCGCACTGGTCCAGCCTCGGGGTTCCAAGCCCGAGGCCTCTGCCTTCTTGCGCAGCCCGGTCGGTCTGGCCTGGCACGAACACCGCGGTGCGGTGGTCGGCTGGACGGTCGGGGCCGTCGCGCTGATGGCCACCTACGGCTCGCTGACCAACGAGGTCCTCGACGCGATCGAGGCCAACCCCGCGATCGGCCAGATGATGGGAACGAACCCGGAAGTGGCCGACGACTTCCTCGCTCAGGTCATGTCCACCTTCGTCATGATGCTGGCCATGCTCGTGGCCGCGTTCGCCGTCATGGCCATCGGCTCCTTGCGCGCCGAGGAGGGCACCGGACGCATGGAGGCCCAGCTCTCGGGCCACCGCTCTCGATGGGCCTGGCTCGGGGTGCATGTTGCCGTCGTCGCGGCGGGCATGCTCGTGGTCGGTGGCGCGGGCGCGCTCGCGCTGGGCTGGTCGAGTGCGGCCTCCACGGGCGAGCAGGAATGGGTCGGCGAGATCCTGGTCGGCGCGCTGGCCTTCCTGCCTGCGGCCGTGGTCTTCCTGGCCCTGACGGTCGTACTCGTCGGTCTGGCGCCACGGCTGCGCGGGCTCGCGTGGCTCGCCTTCGGCGCCGCGGCCGTGCTGGCGTATCTCGGGCCTGGTTTCGACCTTCCCACCTGGCTCGTCGACGGCTCCCCGTTCCAGGCCGTGGGCACCGACGTGGTCAGTGACGGGATGGATGTCACCGGAGGCGTGGTGCTGTTGGCCCTGACCGGTGCCGGGCT
Organism: Ornithinimicrobium sp.; assembly: GCF_035267225.1. Classification (GTDB taxonomy): domain Bacteria; phylum Actinomycetota; class Actinomycetes; order Actinomycetales; family Dermatophilaceae; genus Ornithinicoccus. The sequence continues at coordinate 2,610 of NZ_DATFMA010000103.1, read as the reverse complement.
GGCCGCAGGCTTCGTCGGGTTCCGCGCCCGCGACATCCCACGCTCCTGACCGGTGACGAGGAGGTGAGTTCTTCGGCCAACCCCTCTGGAACCACCCACCCCAATGGGCATCTGACCCCCACGCGTTACGCTGGTTCATGCCCATCCACCGGAAGCGCTCTGCCACTGCCGCTCTCAGTGCCTCGTTGATGCTCTGCTTCGCCGCTGCGACCGGCACCTCGTCGGCCGCGCCCGGCGACCCCGGCAACCCACGCTTCGCCGAGGGCGAACCGGGAGTGGGGGATCCGTACTTCCCGCTCGCCGGCAACGGCGGCATCGACGTGCAGAGCTACGACCTTGACCTCGACTACGAGCCACCGGCGGAGGGGGCCGACCTCGTCGGCCAGCTGGACGGACGGGCCACGATCACGCTGGTGCCGACCAAGGACCTGGCCTCGTTCCACCTCGACCTGCGCAACCTCGAGGTGGAGTCCGTCACCGTGAACGGCAAGCGCGCCCGCTACACCCACGAGAACACCGAGCTTGAGATCACCCCACGGCCCAAGCTCCGCGAGGGACGCACCACTGAGGTCGTCATCGAGTACGGCGGTGCCACGACCCGTCCCACCGACGTTGAGGGGGCCCTCTACGGATGGGTCACCACTGCGGACGGCGCCATGGTGGTCAGCGAGCCCGACGGATCTCCGACCTGGTACCCCGTCAACGACCACCCCACCGACAAGGCCACGTACACCTTCGAGATCACCGTGCCTCAAGGCCTGGTCGCCGTGGCCAACGGCGAGCTGGTCGACGAGTCCGTCTCGAACGGCCGCACCACCTGGAGCTGGGACGCACCCGACCCGATGGCCTCCTACCTGGTCACCTCGACGGTGGGCAACTTCGAGCTGAACACCAGCTACGCCGACGACGGCACCCCGATCATCGACGCGGTCGACAAGGACCTGGCTCCCTCGGCCTCGGAGAGTCTCACGCTGGTGCCCGAGATGATGGCCTTCTTCACCGAGCGTTACGGCGACTACCCCTTCACCACCTACGGCAACATCGTCGACGACGACTCGACCGGCTACGCGCTGGAGACCCAGACCCGCTCGTTCTACAGCGAGGTCGCCGTTGAGGGCACGGTTGCTCACGAGCTCGGACACCAGTGGATGGGCAACCACGTGAGCCCGCAGGAGTGGGACGAGATCTGGCTCAACGAGAGCTGGGCGACCTACTCGACGTGGCTGTGGGACGAGGAGCAAGGACGAGCCACGGCCCAGGAGAGTTTCGAAGAGGTACTCGCCACCCCTGCGGACGACCCGTTCTGGGACGTGGTGATCTCTGACCCCGGAGCCACGAACCTGTTCGCCGGCGCTGTCTACGACCGCGGCGCCGCCACTCTGCACGCGCTGCGCAACGAGATCGGCGACGACGCCTTCTTCGCACTGGCCCAGACCTGGGTCGAGCGGTACGGCGGCGGCACGGCCAGCACCGCGGACTTCATCGCGCTGGCCGAAGAGGTCTCCGGCCAGGACCTCGAGACACTGTTCGCCGTGTGGATCGAGACCCCGCAACGCCCCAACGTCTAACCAGCACCGCGGGGCCAACGGTCGGCGGTATGTCCAAGCACGATGGCACGGTGTTGCGCCCGACCGGCGTGGTCGGGCCCGGGGCGGGGTCATGGTCGTTCCCAGTGCACGCCGTCTGCCTCGATGGTGGCGTTGAGGTCGTGGTGGTGGACCAGGGTGTGGTGGCGCCCGCAGAGCAGGGTCATGTTGGTGATGTCGGTGCGGCCGCCGCGGGACCACCAGGTGAGGTGGTGGGCGTCGCAGTACTGGGGTGGGGCGGTGCACCCGGGGTAGGTGCAGTGCCGGTCGCGGCGCCATAGGAGCAGGTGTTGGGCGGGGGTGGCGAGCCGGGCGGAGCGACCCAGCTCGAGCACCTCGCCGTCGCGTCCGAGCACGGCGGGGATGATGTCCGCGGTGCACGCGAGCCGGCGGACCGTGGCGGGAGACAGGGTCTGCCCCGTGTGCGCGTGCCCGGCCCCGGTGAGGCGACCCTTGAGGACGTCGTAGTCGACGGTGACCAGCAGGCGAGCCTTCGCGGTGGCGGGCGTGCCTTTCGGGGCGGCGACGCCGCGACCCAGCATCGTGACGAGGGCGTCGTAGCGGCGTTGGGTCGCTGACCGGGGGTCGGGACCGTCGCCGTCCGGTGACGGCGCCGCCAAGGGACTGGTGATCACCGCCCGGATGGTGGCTGCCCCCTCGGCGTCGGCGGTGATGATGAACCGGGTCAGCGAGCCGTCGGCCAACGACGACTCGTGCACCCCCCGCAGGTCACGCTGGGCCTGTGCCCGGGCCTCGTGCTCCACCTCGGACAGCGCCAGGCCGAGCAGATGGTCCGTGGCTCGCTTCAGGTCCGCGTCCCGGTGGCGCAGGTCCGCAGCGAAGGAAAGCAACGTGTCCACGTACTCGGTGTAGGTCTCGGCCGGTGTCACCGACCGGACCTGCTGCAGGCACCGCACCAGCCGGGCGGCACGACGCACCGGCAGCCGGCCCGTGGTCACCGCCTCGCGGATCGGCTCATGCGCCGCCTGCCGCACACTGGTCGCGACCGTCACCAGGTCCCCGA
>NZ_DATFMA010000102.1:0-8956 GCF_035267225.1 Ornithinimicrobium sp. | reverse complement strand
GTAGCCGCGGCATCGTCCGTGACCGCGACGGAATCCTCAGACTCCGGTGCAGGCTGAGGCTCCTGTCCGTCGTCACATCCCGCCAGCCCTGCTCCCAGCGCGAGACAGATCACGAGCGCGCAACGTCGCCTCACGGGAATCTCCTCTCACACCAGGGACAGCCGCTTTGGCTTGTGTGACAGGCCCATAGTCTCGCGCACGCCCTGATCTGGGCGCTACTCGTCCACAGCGCTAACGCGCAAGGACCTCCCCGTTGCGCAGGCTCAAGCGTGTCCACGGCCCCGAGGTGAGCACCGTGCCTGTGTCGTCTGGGCCGGTGAAGCCGAGCGTGTGGGCGGCCAGCGCCATTCCGGCCGGAGGGGCCGCCGAGTCGTCGGACAGTTGTCGACCCCAGACGCGAGCACGCAGGGAGGCAACTGCTGCCGCCCCCGCCCCCGCCGGTGTCCCCCGCGCCACCGCTTCGATGCCGTCGCGCGCTGTCTGCACCAGAGCCACGTGCGTCACCTCACCGCGAGGCACCCATCCCGACCGAGGCGGGCTGATCGCTGCCCAGGAGGGGGTGACTCTCATCGGCGGCAGCTGCAGCGCCGCACTGACATCACCGGCGCTCTGGCGTCTCGCCAGACGGTCCGAGACGGCCGCGAGCGGCACCGTCGCGTCGAGCTCGTGCGCGCCGTCGAGCTTCATCACACGCAACCCCAGCACAAGCCCCGACCCCAGCAACCCCTGACCGGGCAGCACCTGCACCCAGGCGGCCAACACCTCGCCGCGTCCCTGCAGCCGAGCCGCCCCGTCGGCGTCCAGCGAGCGGGCGCGGGCTACATAGGTGCCGAGGTCCTGCAAGGTCTCCACCTCGGCGAACCTCAGCATTGCCTCCCCGGTGTCGGTCACCGCCGCCCTCGGTGGCTGCGCAGAGACGGAGGGTCATCGAGATCCGCCCGCAGCGCCTCACGCTGCGCGTCCTCCAGCCGTCGGGGGCTTCCGGTGCTGAAGTCGTAGGCCACCAGTGTGGCCTCCGCGAGCGCAAAGGTGACCTCCGAGCCCACCTGCTTCACGGCATACCCGATGTCGAAAGAGGCTCCGCTGAGCCGGCACGGCCACACCTCGATCCGGGCCGGTTCGTGGTTGAACGTCAACGGAGCGAGGTAGTCGATCTCCTGTCGCGCCACCAGGACGCCCTCACGGAGCAAGGAACGCTCGCTGCCGAACCAGTGGCGGAACGCATACACCCTCGCGTCCTCCAACAGCCGAAGGAACTGGACGTTGTTGACGTGACCGTAGACGTCCATGTCCGACCACCGGATCTGGATGTCGACGGCGAACCGGCTCTCAGCAGGGGAGGGCATGACGCTCATCTTGCCAGTCACCCCTCGGTAGGCTTCGCGGGTGAACCTTGAGGACCCGATCGACGACCTGCTCGACGTGCTCGACCTCGACCGTGAGGGATCGACCACCATCTCGGTCACCTCGCCGGAGGGTCTCGGGGAGGACCTCGGGCGTTCCCACGGCGATGTGTTCCTGGGGCGCAGCCAGCCGCAGCCGCACGGCCGCGTCTTCGGTGGGCAGGTGCTGGCCCAGTCCGTCATCGCAGCCGGCCGTACGGTCGACGACGTCACGCAGACAGCTCGCCCGATTCACTCGATGCACGGGTACTTCCTGAGGCCCGGTGACGACCACCGACCCATCCGGTTCCTCGTCGAGCGGATGCGCGATGGCCACTCGTTCTCGGCGCGCCGGGTGCACGCGATCCAGGACGGACGGATTCTGCTGTCGATGATCACCTCGTTCCAGGACGAGGCCGAGGGTCTGGACCACCAGCATGAGATGCCGCGGGTCCACGGGCCGGACGGTCTGCGATCGGACGCCGAGATCCTGGCTGAGATCGACCACCCCACCGCCCAGCAGCTCGCGCGGCGAGCTGTCGAGATCAAGCACGTCGAGGGACCCCTGTTCACCCAGGTCGCGGAACAGACAGCCCAGCAGCACGTCTGGTTCCGCATCCCACGGGCGCTGCCCGACGACCGGCTACTGCACGCGGCGCTGCTGGCCTACGCCTCCGACTACAGCCTGCTCGAGCCGATCCTGCGCCGGCACGGGCTTGTCTGGGGCGACCCGCGGTTGCGCCCGGCCAGTCTCGACCATGCGATGTGGTTTCACCGAAGCCCGCGCGCCGACGACTGGATCCTCTACCGCCAGGCCTCACCGTCCTCGCAGAACGGACGCGGGCTGGGCCACGGTCTGATGTTCGCCGCGGATGGCACGCTGATGGCCAGCGTCGCTCAGGAAGGCATGGTGCGGCTCAAGGAGTAGCCGCCGCGTCAGAGCTCGCGCACCTGTGCCACGAGATCGGCGACCAGGTCGAAGGCGCCGTCCTCGTGCACGTTCGGCAAGCCGAACAGGACCGTCTGGGTGCCGACCTCAGCTAAGGCGCCCAGCTTGTCGACTGCGCCAGGCACAGTCAGCGACTCCTCACCGCTCTCGGTGAGCGGGCGCCCGTCGGTGGAGAGCGCCATCCGCGTCACCACGGTCCGCTCGATCTCTGATGGGTCACGCCCCAGCGCCTGGCAGTGGCCGTCGAGCACGTCGTACTTCGCCTTCACACCTTCGGGGCCGAGGTCGAAGATGTTGCAGGCGTCCGCGTACTGCGCCACCAGCCGTAGGGTCTTCTTCTCTCCGCCTCCTCCCACCATGATCGGCAGGCGGGGTCGGCTGAGCGGGGGCGGCGAGTTCAAGGGGCGCTGTAGCTGGTAGTGGGTGCCCTCGTACGGCGACTCGTCGCCGGAGCGCATCTGGTGCGCGATCTGCAGGGTCTCCTCGAGGCGCTCGAAGCGACTGCCCAACGACGGGAAGGGCACCCCCAGGCCGCGGTGCTCCTCTTCGTTCCAGGCGGCGCCGATGCCGAGCCACGCGCGTCCGCCGCTGAGAACGTCCAGTGTGGTCACCGTCTTGAGCAGCACGCCCGGATGGCGATAGGTCACGCCTGTCACCAACGTCCCCAGCTCGAGGGTCGAGGTGTGCGCCGCGACGAACGACAGAGTGGTGTAGCCCTCCAGCATCTCCAGATCGGACGGGCCGATGGGTCGAATCTGGAAGAAGTGGTCCATGACCCACAGGCTCGACATCCCGGCGGCCTCGGCATGGCCGGCAATCCGGGCCAGCGTGGGCCCGATGGACGCTGGCGCGCCGGGCCAGCTGAAGGAGGGAACCTGCAGCCCCAGTCGCATGACCCGAGCCTACGCCGGGCAGGTCGTGATCCTGCTAGTCGCCGCTGCGCGACCCGCTGCGACCCACCAGGTAACCCACGACGCCCGCCGCCAGCACCGCCAACGGAACGCCGTAGCGGCCCAGCACCGCGGGCCCGACCGCGCTGCCCAGATGGATGGCGTCGTCGGAGCTCTCAGACGGGCTCGCGCTCGGTGGCACTGGGTCGGGTCCCGGTGTCACGGCCGGGCTGAGCGCAGCGTCCGACTCGGGCTCCGCAGCCGGCGTGCTCTCGCTGGCCGCCACCGGGTCGTGGCTCTGCGCGCGGTGCTCGTCGCCGCCGAGCTGGGACTCCACGCAGTCGACGAACCTGTTCAGCAGCTTGTCGGACACGTCCTGCATCACGCCACGACCGAACTGGGCCGGCTTGCCGGTGATCGAGAGCTCGGTCTTGACGTCGACCTTGGTCCCGTCCCCATCCGGGCTGAGGTTGAGCATCACGGTGGCGCCGGCCGTGCCGTTGCCGCGCTTGTCCTTGCCGCGGGCCTCGATGGTGGCCCGATGGTCGGCATCGTCGCGGGAGACGAACTGGCCGGACCCCGAGTACATCATCGCGATCGGACCGAGCTTGACCTTGACCGTGCCGGAGAACTCTTCGTCGCCGGCCTCGGTGACAGTGGCGCCAGGGAAGCACGATCCCACCTGCTGCAGATCGGTCAGCAACGCCCAGGTCCGCTCCGGATGAGCGGGGACAGAGAAGGAATGCACGAGCTCCATGCGCTCAGTCTCCCACCGCCGCGAGCACCGCGCGCCGGGTCAGCACACCGGCCAGGTGCCTGCGGTAGTCGGCGTCCCCATTGAGGTCCGAAGGAGGGTCCGTGCCCTCACCCGCTGACGCGCATGCTTCCCGCAGCGCCTCCTCGGAGGCCTGCATCCCGACCAGGCGCTGCTCCACCGCCGTGGCACGCAACGGGGTCGGGCCCATGTTCGTCAGGGCCACCTTGGCCTCCACGATCACACCGCCTTCGGCACGGATGGTGGCCGCCGAGGCCACGATCGACCACTGATGCGAGACGCGGACGAACTTGCTGTAGGCACTGCCCCACCCGGTGTGCTTCGGGATGCGGACGGCGGTCAACAGCTCCTCCTCCGCCACGGCCGTTTCGAAGAGGTCGACGAAGAACTCGCTCGCGCTGACCGTGCGTTCGGCGCCGTCGGAACCGGTGACCACCATCTCGGCGTCCAGGGCCAGCGCGGGCGCGCCGACATCGCCGGCGGGGTCGGCGTGCACCAAGGCTCCGCCGATGGTCCCGCGATGACGGATCTGCGGGTCTGCCACCTCCGCGACCGCCCTGGCCAGCAGAGCGGCGTGTTCGTGCACCAGGTCGCTGCCCAGGATGTCGGCGTACGTGGTCATCGCTCCGATGCGGATCGCGTCGCCGTCGTCGCTGACGCCGGACAGCTCCGGCACGCGGCCGAGGTCGACCACCACCTCGGGGGCGTTGAGGCGCATGCGCAGGATCGGGAGCAGTGACTGTCCACCCGCCATGACCTTGGCCTCGTCGCCGTGCTCGGCGAGCACGGCGAGGGCCTCAGTCACGGTGGTGGGGGCGACGTAGTCGAAGGCTGCGGGGATCATGAGCGCGCTCCGTTGGTGCCGAGTCCGGCCGAAGGGTCGGGATCATCCTGGTTCAGGGAGCCGGTCTCGAAGTGGGGCACCGCATCGCCGGTGGTGGGGTCACCGCCGGGGTCGGACTGCCCCGCCTGCCCCTCTGTGATGGCGCGCCAGACCCGCTCCGGAGTGCACGGCATGCGGATGTCCTTGACCCCGAACTGCCGGATGGCGTCGAGCACGGCGTTGACCACCGCCGGGGTGGAGGCGATCGCCCCGGCTTCTCCGACTCCCTTGGCGCCCATGTCGTTGCTCAAAGCCGGGGTGGTCGTGCGGTCAGTGGTGAAGCTGATGGTGTCGGCGGTGGTCGGCAGGGTGTAGTCCACGAACGAACCCGAGACGAGAGTGCCGTTGTCGTCGTAGACGGCCTCCTCCCAGAGCGCCTGGGAGATGCCCTGCACCAGACCGCCGTGCACCTGCCCCTCCACGATCATCGGGTTCACCACGTTGCCGATGTCATCGACGCAGACATAGGAGCGCATACTCACCTGCCCGGTCTCGGTGTCGACCTCCATGGCGCACAGGTGCGTGCCGTGGGGGAAGGAGAAGGTGACCGGGTCGAAGGTCGCCTCGGCGTCCAGGGTCGGCTCCATGCCAGCGGGAAGGTCGTGGGCGGAGAAGGCGGCGAACGCGATCTCGGCGAGCCCGACGCCCTGGTCGGTGCCCTTGACGCTGAAGTTCCCGCGGTCGAACTCCATGTCGTCCACGTTGGCTTCGAGCATGTGCGCAGCCAAGGGCTTGGCCTTCTCGATCACTCTGTCGGCCGCCTCGATGACCGCCTGCCCTCCGACGACGAGCGAGCGCGAACCGTAGGTGTCCAGGCCCCGGTTGCTGCTCTGGGTGTCACCGTGCAGCACCTCGACATCCTCGAAGGCCACGCCCAGTCGATCCGCCACGATCTGGCTCCAGGCGGTCTCGTGGCCCTGGCCGTGCGGGGAGACCCCGGTGACGACCTCGACCTTGCCCGTCGGCAGGACGCGCACGTCGGCGCGCTCCCACCCGCCGGCCGCGTAGTTCATCCGGCCGAGCCAGCGAGACGGAGCCAGCCCGCACATCTCGGTGAAGGTCGAGATGCCGATGCCGAGCTGGACGGGGTCGCCCGCTTCACGGCGCTGCTGCTGCTCCGCACGAAGCCCCGCGTAGTCGAACAGCTCCGTCGCGCGGTCCGTCGCGGCCTCGTAGTTACCCGAGTCGTACTGAAGTCCCGCGACGGTGTCGAACGGGAACTCCTCGTGGGTGATCCAGTTCTTGCGGCGCAGCTCCAACGGGTCCATGCCGAGCTCGTCGGCAAGGTCGTCCATCAGACGCTCGATGGCGAACGTGGCCTCCGGTCGACCAGCGCCGCGGTAGGCGTCCACCCACGTCTTGTTGGTGAACACCGTGGTCAGCTCGAACCGGTAGGCGTCGAACTTGTACATGGAGTTGAACATGGAGGCGCCCAGGAGCGGCACCCCGCCGCCGAGCAAGGCCGTGTAGGCCCCGAGACCGGCCAGCAGCTCGACCTTCAGACCTTTCACGGTCCCGTCGCGACTGGCGGAAAGGGTCAGCTTCTGCCATTGGTCCCGCCCGTGGTGCCCCGAGAGCAGTGACTCGCTGCGCGTCTCGGTCCACTTGCACGGCTTGCCCGTGTGCTGAGCCGCCAGGAAGGTGATCATCTCCTCCGGCGTGATCTGCAGCTTGCCACCGAAGCCGCCGCCTACGTCCGGCGCGATGACCCGGATCTTCGACTCGGGGACGCCCAGGGTGAGCGCGATGAAGATGCGTACGAAGTGCGGGACCTGGGTGGACGACCACACCGTGAACTGCTCCGATGTGGGGTCCACCACGACCGAGCGTGGCTCCATGAAGGCGGGGATGAGGCGCTGCTGACGGTACTCGCGTTCGAGGAGGACCTCGGCCTCGCGAATGGTCTCCTCCACGTCCCCGCCGGTGCCGGCCTCCTGGGAGTCGAAGACATAGGTGGCGCTGCGATTGGTGCCGAGGTCGGGGTGCGCCAACACCTCGTCCGCTGCCGCACGCCTCAGGTCCAGGGCCGGTGTCAGCTCTTCGAACTCCACGTCCACGAGCTCGGCCGCATCCCGGGCCGCCGCAGCGCTGCGCGCCACCACCACGGCGACGATCTCACCGGCGAAGGCGACCCGGTCGACCGCGATCGCCGGGTGGTCAGGTGCCTTCTGGTCGCCGGTGAGCGGCCATGCGTTCGGAAGCCCTCCCTGGCTGTCCTTCACGTCCTGGCCGGTCAGGACGGTGACAACGCCCGGGGAGGCCTTGGCCGCGCTGGCGTCCACCGAGGTGATGTGGGCGTGAGCGAAGGGGCTGCGCACCATGCTCAGGTGCAGCATCCCGGTGAGCTGGATGTTGTCGGTGAACTTCGTGCGCCCGGTGATCAGGCGCTGGTCCTCCTTGCGCAGACGGGCCTTGCCGATCTCACTCTCGGGTCCTCGCGTCGCCTCCTCGATGGTGGTCATCCCTGTGCTCCTGACGCAGCCTGCTGTACGGCCTTGACGATGTTCTGGTAGCCCGTGCACCGACAGAGGTTGCCTTCCATGCCTTGGCGGATCTCGGCCTCGCTGGGGTCGGGGTTCTCGTTCAGCAGGTCGGTGGCCTGCATGATCATCCCGGGGGTGCAGTACCCACACTGCAGGGCGTGGCACTCGTGGAAGGCCTGTTGCACCGGCGTCAGCTCACCACCACTGGCCAGTCCCTCGATCGTGGTGACGTCGTGACCGTCGGCCTGGACGGCCAACATGTTGCACGACTTCACACTGCGACCGTCGAGGTGCACCGTGCAGGCGCCACAGTTGCTGGTGTCGCAACCCACCACGGTGCCCGTCTTGCCCACCTGCTCTCGCAGGTAGTGCACCAGAAGGGCGCGAGGTTCGACGTCGTCGGTGCACTCCACCCCGTCGACGTTGACGGTGATACGGGTCATGGGTCCTCCTGAGTCAGGGAAGAACAGGGACAGCCACCTTTGCGATCATGACGTGGCCGCCATCACACCGCAACCGCACGCTTGGCTCTACCTCGACCCCTCGGTGGTTCGCCAGTCACCGCGACGACGCCCCGCGCACGGGCCATTGATTGTTCAGAGGGTAGGCGCCGACGAGGGCGCGACCGTCCGCACCCACGACCTCACCGCCATCGTCACCCGCAGTGGCGTGACCCGGCACGAGTAGGCACCTCGCCCCCACCCGGCCTATCCCGCGGGTGCTTCACCCTGCCCGAGCGCACGGCAGATCCAGGCATCACCTCGACGGGTCGGCTTCGGCCTCTCGGCTGCTGACGGCGTCTTGACTCGTGCTGTCCTCGTCGGACTCGTGGTGGATCGGCCCCGTCGTGTGGCTCAGAGGTTCGCCCTGGCCGCCCCACCGCGCAGCGATGATCTCGGACGCGATGCTCACCGCCGTCTCCTCGGGCGTGCGGGCACCCAGATCCAGCCCGATGGGGCTGGAGAGCTTACCCAGGCTCGCCTCCGTGAGTCCGGCTTCGCGCAGGCGAGCCACCCGGTCCTCGTGAGTCCGCCGGGACCCCATGGCGCCGACGTAGGCGACCGGTGGCCCCGTCAGGGCCAGCTGCAGGACGGGCACATCGAACTTCGGATCATGCGTGAGGACACAGATGACGGTGCGGCCGTCAACGCGACCGGCCTCGACCTCGCGCTCGAGGTAGCGATGCGGCCAGTCCACGACGACCTCGTCCGCATCCGCGAACCGAGCCTTCGTCGCGAAGACGGGGCGCGCGTCGCACACGGTCACATGGTGCCCCAGGAAGGCACCCATGCTCGCGACGGCAGCAGCGAAGTCGATCGCGCCGAACACGATCATCCGGGGCTTCGGCGCGAACGCGGCGACGAACACCCGCATGCCGGCCCCACGCCGCTCCCCGTCTGGCCCGTACTGCAGAGTGTGGGTGCGCCCGACCGCCAGCAGTCCCCGCGCGTCGTCCGACACCGCTTCATCAACCCGCACGGAACCGAGGGACCCACGCGAGCCCCGGCCCTCCTGTCGCACGACAAGATGCCGGCCGACCCGTGCCGGGTCCGGATGCTCGATCACTGTCGCCACCGCCACCGGCCGACCGGTC
>NZ_DATFMA010000101.1:0-34053 GCF_035267225.1 Ornithinimicrobium sp. | reverse complement strand
CAGCACCGCCCTGCAGACGGTCAACCGGCTGCCCATGCAGTCCTACCTGCGCTCCGTCCTCCCCTCGGAGATGCCCACCTCGTTCCACGCTGCCGCCTTGCGCAGCCAGTCGGTGAGCGCCCGCACGTACGCCGCCCGAGGCGTGGGTGGCACGAGCACCTACGACACTTGCGACACCACGGCCTGCCAGGTCTACCGCGGCCGCGGTACTCGCACCTCGAGTGGCGGAGTCACCTCGTACGAGTACTCCAGCACCAACGCCGCCGTCCGCGACACCAACGGAGAGGTCCTGACCTACCCGTTCAGCTGGGGCCGGCGGCTGGCCACGACGATGTTCCACTCCTCTTCCGGTGGCCACACCGCAGCCGCCTCCTCGGCTCACCCTTACCTCTCCGCCCACCCGGACGTCTACGACGACGTCGCCGCCAACAAGCGCCACACCTGGACGGGCGAGCTGCCCGTCTCCACCTTGGAGTCGACGTTCGGCATCGACTGGGTCGAGCGGGTGCAAGTGCTGGAGCGAGACGGCGACGGCGAGTTCGGCGGCCGCATCGAACGCGCGCGCATCGAGGGCTACGACGACGCCGGCCGCTACACCTACCGAGACGTCACCGGCTCACAGCTGCGCTTCGCCCGGGCCTACCCCACGTACAGCAACGGCCTGTTCTCGGAGTACTTCACCTTCAGCGACGAGCCCACCGTGCAGCCGGCCACCCGCATCTCCGGCAGTAACCGCTACGCCACCAGCGCGGCTGCGGCGAGGGCCTGGTCGGCGGGGGTCGATGTCGCCTACATCGCCTCCGGCCGCAACTTCCCCGACGCGCTCACGGCCGCCGCTCGCAGTGGCGTGCCCGACGCCCCGCTGCTCATCACCGAGCCCGACTCGCTGCCATCGGCGACCGCGCAGGCGCTGGGCCGGCTCGACCCAGGCCGCATCATCGTGGTCGGCGGGCCGGGAGCGGTCTCGGGCACCGTGCTCAACCAGCTGAAGCCGTACGCCTCCAACGGCGTGCAACGCATCGACGGGTCCAACCGGTATACGACGGCGGCCAAGGTCGTCTCGGACTACCCCCCGGACGTGCCACGAGTCTACCTAGCCAGCGGGGAGAACTATCCCGACGCCTTGGCCGGCGCGGCGCTGGCCGCCCACCAGAACGCCCCCTTGCTGCTCACCAAGCCCGGCTCCCTGCCTGCCTCGATGGCTGAGGAGCTGGAGCGCCTGTCGCCCGGTCGGCTCATCGTGCTCGGGGGCTCCGGCGCCGTCTCGACCTCGACGGCCCGCCAAGCCGCCCGGTACAGCGACACCGGAACCTTCACTCGCGTGTCCGGCCCCAACCGCTACGGCACCGCCGAGGCGGTCTCGCGGCTCTACCCCGCCAGCCGCAGGAGGGCGTATGTCGCCTCCGGCTCGGCCTACCCCGATGCGCTCGTCGCCGCGGCTCGTGCCGGTCGGCAGGGGGCCCCGCTGGTGCTCACCGACTCGACAAGCGTGCCCAGCCAGACCACCGAGGCGCTGGAGCGCCTGAGCCTGTCGTCGATCTACGTCGTCGGCGGCCCCGGGGTGGTCAACGACCGCGTCCTGGCTGAGCTCGGCCTGACGCGAGAGTGAGCGTTGGCCACGAGAGCAGAACGTCGGCCAGACGCCCGAGAGCTCCGGTCAGGCGAGGTGGGTCAGCGCAGCGTCACTGGATGTCGACCAGCTCGGCGTAGGCGACCACGTTGTCGCGGTAGCTCTCGGCCTTGTCGTCCCAGTCGCCACCGCAGGTGACCAGCCGCAGGCTGCTGCCAGGGGAGGAGTAGACCTCGGCGGTAGGCAGCTTGTCCTTGCGATACGCGGCGACCCGGTCCACCTCGAACACCGCGGTGCTGCCGTCCGCCCGGTCGACGAAGACTTGGGCGCCCTCCGGAAGCAGGGAGAGGTGGTAGAAGACCCCCGGCCCCTTCGCGGAGTCGACGTGACCGGTGAGCACCGCGGCGCCAGTGCCTCCCGGCGCCGTGCCCGCAGAGAACCACCCGACGTCTTGGGCGCTCTCGGGGACCTCCAGGGTGCCATCCTTGTCCAGGCCGAGCTCGTCGAGCGCGATGTCCACGTCCAGCCACGGCACGCGAAGGCGCTCGGGAGCTGAGACCTCGGCCGCGTCAATAGCTGGTCGAGCCGATGCGGACGGCTCCGGAGCGGACCTCCCGGCCTCGGCTGCGGCGACTCCAGGGGTGGGCAGCGTGGGCTTCTGCCCAGGGCTTGCCGACTCCGGCTGCGCAGCACGGTCACGGGTTGTCGGATCGAGGGCGGCCGAGGCCACCGACCCCGGCACCGGCGGGGGTGGAGCCTGCTGACCGGCGGCAGCGACACCCAGGCAACCCACACCGATCGCTGCCAGGATGGTCGCGGTCGCCACACTCCCCCAGGAGTGGCGACCGCGACCGCTGGGGTGCCCCGGCTGAGCGGACCCGGTGACCGGCACCTCGCGGCGCCGCTCACCTTCGTTCCGCCCCAGCCGAGGCACCAGTCGCGTCACGCCTGCTGACCCCTGCGGCGCGAGTAGGCGACGACACCGCCCGCGGCGGCCAGGCTGCCCAGACCCGCGAAGATCAGCGCGGTGTCCTGCACGCCGTTGGTGCCGCCCAGGCCGCTGGCCACACCACCGTCGGCGGCCGGGCTGAGCGCGCCGCACAGCGCGGGGTGAGTGGCCTCAGCCGGCAGGTTCGGGTCCAGCTCGCTCTCGCCGGCTGCGTCGAAGTCGTACTCGCCGTTGCCGTTGGCGTCGATGCCGTGCACCACGACGGCGGTGTCGCCGAGGTCCTCAGCGGCGTCGAATCCCTCGGGCACGGTGAACGTCCGGCTGTAGGACTCGCTACCCCCCGGAGCGGTGGGGAAGCGTTCCACCGCCAGGCCGCTGTCGGGGCCCGCGTCACCCTCGGTGGTGAGGGAGGCCACGATCCCGCCGTAGAACGGCACCCCTTCCGGCGTGCTGATCAGGCCGTTGCCGTTCTCGTCAGCACTGGAGTCGGGGCAGGTCGCCGACCCACCCTCGGGGTAGTGGAAGTGCTGCGCATGCGGCTGTCCGGCGACCAGGCCATCGGCCTCGATCTCGACGGTGAGCTGGTCACCCGAGAGCGTGACGGTCGCGGTGCCACTGGCGCCGGAGCCGTTCAGCTCGCCGAGATCGGCGACGTAGGTGGTGGAGTCGGACTGAGCCAGAGCAGCGGCCGGAAAAGCCAGCGGCAGCGCCAAGGCACCCAGGACGGCAAGAGACTTTCGCATTAAAATTCCCCTTCGCAGGACCAAGCGGGCCGCCCCGGCCCTGGAACCCGATCCGCGGTCAAGGTAGCCTCAATGGCGCTTCTTACCTAACGACTTTAGTGAATCGTTATCTTTCGTTCGTCAAATTTTCGCCCATTTCTTCCTCTCGGTCCGGGCTCTCGCACAAGGGATCATGGCGACCCGGCTCAATCGGCTCGGAGGCCAGAACGTGAGCCGGAGCCCCATGGGCCCGTAGAGCCACATGCCTTCTTCACATTGGAAAAATGACTACGCCTGGTCTGGAAGGCCCCGGTGCCGGGGTCAGAGGCCGGTCCGGCAGCGGCATACGATGGGCTTCTCCGACCGGTGAGGAAGTGGCGGCCGTGTGTGGGATTGCCGTGGTGTACGACACACGCCCTGACGCCGACCGTATCGGCGAAGGTCGTCGGCTGGGCGATGAGATGCTCTCCCGTCTGCACCACCGCGGCCCGGACGGCTCGGGCACCCGCCAGGTCGGGCCCACGTGGCTCGGCCATACGCGACTGTCCATCGTCGACCTGGACGGCGGCGAGCAGCCGCTGCACCACCCGCACCGGGGGCGATGGGTGGTCGCCAACGGCGAGATCTACAACCACGCCGACCTGCGTGCCCAGCTGGGTGGCACCTACCTGACCGACTCCGACTCCGAGGTCCTGCTGCACCTGGTCGAGATCGAGGGCACCGGAGGCATCCGGTGGCTGCGCGGCATGTTCGCCTTCTGCGCCGCCTCCCGCGACGGGGATGTCGTGCTGGCACGTGACCCCCTGGGCATCAAGCCGCTGTACTGGGCGCACGTGGATGGCCGGGTCCTGGCCGCCTCCGAGCTGGCCGCGTTCCCACCCCGGCTGCGAGGGGTGGTGCAGGAGTTCCCGCCCGGACACCATTGGACTGCGCTCGAGGGCCTCCGGCCGTACGTCGACCTGCGGGCCGACCCGCTCAGCCGCGGCCACCACGACGCACCCCTCTTCTCCGACCGCGAGGAGGCCCGGCAGGCCATCCGCGAGACGTTCGAAGGCGCGGTGCGCCAGCGCATGATGGCCGACGTCCCGGTCGGCGTGTTCCTCTCCGGTGGGCTCGACTCCAGCATCGTGGCGGCCGTCCTGGCCCGGATGTCGCGACCCGGGGCGGTGGTGCGCTCGTTCGCGGCCGGCACCGAGGGCAGCCCGGACCTCGCCGCGGCCCGCCGGGTGGCCGAGTACCTCGGCCTGGAGCACCACGAGCGCGTCTACAGCGATGACGACGTCGTTGCTGTGCTGCCCGAGGTGGTGCGCTCCATCGAGAGCTATGAGCCGTCCCTGGTGCGCAGTGCCGTTCCCAACTTCCTGCTGGCCGAGCTCGCAGCCCGGCACCTGAAGGTGGTGCTCACCGGCGAGGGGGCCGACGAGATCTTCGCCGGATACCACCACCTGCGTGAGATGGACGTGGACGAGCTCCGGACGGCCCTCGCCGACGGCGTGGACACTCTGCACCACCTCAACCTGCAGCGCTGCGACCGGGTGACCATGGCGCACGGCCTCGAGGCGCGGGTGCCGTTCCTGTCGCAGGAGATGCTGGCTCTGGCCCAGCGCATCCCGATGGAGTGGAAGCTGCTCGGTGAGGACGGCCAGGAGCAGGCGCAGGAGAAGGCCCTCCTGCGTGAGGCCTTCGTGGGGTGGCTGCCCGATGACATCCTGTGGCGTCGGAAGGAACAGTTCGGCGACGGGTCCGGGACCGCCGACGTCATGGCTCGACAGGCCGCGCGGATGGTGCCGGACGAGGACTGGGAAGGCGTGAGCATCTCTGGTCTTCCACCGGCCCGCAGCCGGGAGGAGCTGGGCTACCAACGGATGTTCGACGAGCATCTCGGGGGCATCCGCGCCGAGCAGGTGCTCGGGCGCTTCGCCACGGCCTGACGGTGGACCCGGCGCGCCCTCTCTCCCCGCTCGCCGTGACCCATGAGAAACGCGCGCCTGTCAGCATGTGCGCATGCACACAGCGGACAGGGCCGCAGGCCATGCGGAGGCCACCTCCGACGAGGTGGCCAAGCGGGATCGCCCCGAGGGCCTGCACCACCTCACGGCAGTGCAGCTCGCCCAGCTGGTCGCAGCGCGTGAGGTCAGCGCTACTGATGTCGTGGCGGCTCACCTCGAGCACCTTGACGAGGTCAACCCGCGGCTCAACGCCTTCACCCTCATCGACGCCGACGGGGCCCTTCGCGCGGCCGGGGCGCTCGACGCCACCCTCCGACACCGCTTCAGCCGCCCCGGGTCGCTGGCCGGGGTCCCTTTCGTGGTCAAGGACAACATCGACGTCTCAGGGCAGGTCACCGCCTGCGGGTCCCTCGCCCACGACGGCGCGCTCGCCGCCATGGACGCCCCGGTGGTGCGGCGGCTCGTTGACCGCGGCGCGATCCTGCTCGGGCGGGCCAACATGGACGAGCTGGCCATGGGAGCCTCGACCCAGACCTCCGCCTACGGCCCCACCCGCAACCCGGTCGATCCCCGCCGCAGTCCCGGTGGCAGCTCGGGTGGATGCGCGGCCGCCGTCGCCGCGCACGTGACCCCCATCGCCGTGGGCACGGACACCGGAGGGTCGATCCGCGAGCCGGCTTCACAGTGCGGCGTGGTGGGCATGGCTAGCTCGCCGGGCCTGGTCCCGATGTACGGCGTGGCTCCCTTCGCCCGCGGTCTGGACCGGGCGGGCCCCTTGGCCCGGAACATCGGGGACACGCGAGCCGCCTTGTCCGCGATGGCCGGGGGCCTCACCCCCGCCAGCCCCGTGCGCCAGGTCGGCGTCATTCGCGAGCTGCTCAGCGAGCGAAACCGCCCGGACGTGCTCGAACCCTTCCGTGCCTGGCTGGACGTGCTCGCCCGTCACGGCGTCGAGGTGTGCGAGGTCTCGGTGCCGGACGCGCCGCACGCGCTGGACGCCTACATGGTGCTGACCTCGGTGGCCGCGCTGGAGTGGCTGGCGCCCTGGGTGCGCACGGGACGGGCCGGGGAGGAGCTCACCCGGCGCCACGAGTACGCCGAACAGGTGCGCGACGCGGACCCTGGAGCGCTCCAGCAGGCCGACGAGAGGCGACGCCGCCTCACGGCCCAGATGCGCGACGCCCTGCGCCGGTGCCCGGTGCTGGTGTCCCCCACGATGCCGACTACCGCCCCGCTGCTGCACGGTGAGGTCAGCGCCGAGGATCTGGCCGACCCGCTGGCCGCGCCCTACACCGACTGTTGGACGGTGGTGGCCAACCTGACCGGGCTGCCCGCCCTGTCGGTCCCGGCGCCGACCACCGGGCTGCCCACGGGGGCCATGCTGATGGGCAGCCCCGGTACCGACGCCGCCCTCCTCCAGCTGGCCGGTCGCTGCGGTTGAACGCCCAGGTCACCTCCGGCTACAGGAACTGCAGCGGGTCGAACTCCTCGATCGGGATGATGCGCAGACGGGGCAAGGGGGCGTTGAAGGCTCCCGCGTCGTGCTCCAGGTCGAAGAACCGCATCCCCCGCGCCTCGAGCGGCGCGAAGCCGTTGTTGCGGAACTCCTCGAAGGCCATGAGCCCGACCCGGCGATCCCCGTCGACCAGCGGGCCCAGCGCGTCCAGGAAGTCGCCGTCGTGGCTGACCAGCATGACGTCGTCGTCCCGGTCCGCCAGCGCCTCGAGAGTGGCCTGGATGGCCATGTCCACGACCTTGTCCTCGCCGCTGCCCGACAGCGGCACGCACGCGTACCCGATCGCCCGCAGCGCCTGCACGAAGCCCATCGGCAGGCCCGAGCTCGCGTTGAGGAAGAACAATCCCTTGACCGGCTGCTCCCACTGCGCTTGGGCGAAGGTGAGCAGCCGGTCCCAGCGCGGCCGCTCCTCGGGGTTGGGCCGGCGGTTCAGGATGGAGTTCCCCAGCGTGGCGTCGATGTTCTCGCCGTCGATGAGCACATAGGTCGTTCCCGGCGCCGACCCCGTGGCGGGTGAGTTCATGACGGTTCTTTTCTCGAGGCCGCGGAGCCCGAGCGGCTCCGCGAGGAAGGTCCACGCTACTCGTAGACATACTTCTGCGGGCCGGGGAAGATCCACGACAGACCGTCACGCAACCGGTCGCGCCAGTTCTCCCACGAGTGCCCGTCGCGCGCTTCGACGTACCGCACCGTCGCGCCGGTGCTCTCGAACACCGGCACCATCGAGCGGTTGTGCACGATGAGCGGCTCGTACACCCCGCAGGACATGAACATGCGGGGGGCCACCATCCGGGGAGCGGCGCGGTAGCGGTTCATGAACTTCACCACCGGGTCGAACGCCTCGCCCCCGCCGTGGTCGTCGCCGATGTCGGTGAACACGAACGACCCGGACTGCAGCAGCAGGGAGCCGGCGAGGTCCCGCTTGCGGTATGCCGCCGACAGTGAGGCCACCGCCCCGAAGCTCGCCCCCATGAGGCACCGGGCCTGCGGACGGTCGATGAGGGGGAGTCGCTCGTTCAGGTGGGGCAGCAGCTCGCTCTCCAGGTGACGGGCGTGGGCCGCACTGTTGGGATACTCCGTGAGCCGGTCGCCCGGGTTGGTGAACACGACGATGGTCTCGGCCATGTCCAGGCGATGGATCAGGTTGTCCAGCACCGTCTTCATCGCCGCGTAGTTGAGGTAGTCGTCGCCGTCGTGCACCACCAGCAACGGGTATGCCGAGCTGCTCCGGTACCGCGCGGGCAGGTAGACGCGGCTCTCGGTGCGGCGCCGCAGCGCCTTGGACTCCAGCTCTACCGTGTGGATGTCCCCGGGTCGCGCGTCGGGATCGTGGAAGACCCAGTCCGGCGTCTCGTACCCGCTCGCCTGACACACCGATGACGAGCCGACCGGGCTGTGCGCTATGTGCGGGTTGAGCGGATCGTTGAACTGGGCGGTGTCCTGGCCGACCTGGGTGCTGATCTGGTACTCCACCCGTGAGCCCTCGGGCAGCTCGATGGTCACCCACCACAGCGAGGTCCGCCCGAGCCGTTTCATCGGCACCCGCTGCGGCTGGTTGACGATGCGATGCATGACATGGACGGCGTCGGCATCGCCCCGGAACACGAAGGTGCAGTGGGCACCTTCGATGATCGGCACCGTGTTGCTGCCCAGGAACTCGTCGATGGCGGCTTCGTCCACATCGCCGCGTTCACGTAGCCGGTTGATCGCGAGCTTGGTGCGCCGGCGCGCGCTGAACCGCGCGGGAGTGGTGAGGCTCACGCTGCCCCCTCGAAAGTCCCTGCCGAGCCGTCGGCCAGCAGCACGGGGGCGCCGGATGGCAGCCGACCGTCGTAGCCGATGTGGACGCTGACCCCGCTGCCGAGCAGCAGGGCTTGGGCCGGCTGGAAGCGCCGGGCGAGCAGACCCATGCGATGCCGGTCGCCGAGGCTGAGGCGCTCGCGCGGTGACGGCAGGGCCACCGTGTCCCGGACCAGACCCAGGCCCGTGCCGTAGAGCTCGGCCACGGCCGGCCCGTGCGCGGCGCGGTCATGGAACAGCACGACACGTTCGGTGAGCACCATGGCTCCGGCGCCCCAGGCGATGACCGGCACGTCCAGCGAAGGTCCGATGTTGAACAGGTGCAGCGCTCCGAGCAGCACCCCGACGTGACCGCCGGTGATGACCACGGCTTGGGTCTGCGCGAGATCGCGGGCCACGGCTTCGCGCGCCCGGGCGGTGGAGTCACGCTCATGCGGGCGCCAGCGGTCCCAGAACTCGCCGTAGGCCTGATCGATCCGCAGCAGGTGCCGACGGTCCAGGTCGCGCACGATGGCCTCCGCGTCCTGGATCGCGGTCTCCCGCACGCGCGGGTGCCGCGGCGCATGGCTCTGCAGCTCCAGCAGCGCGCAGAGCGCGTGGTCCAGACCGAGCAGGTAGAGCTCCTGCATCTCCTCGATGACCCGGCGGCGTTCGGCGTCCGCCTGCGCCAGCTCGGGGTCGGACTCCCACACCTGCTGCATCCGGTGCCACAGGCGCAGGTTGACCGTGTTGTGGTTGAGGGTCTCCGAGAGCAGCTCGTCGTCGGGCTCACGCTCGCGCCAGCCGGCGTTGATGGTGCCGAAGCGGGCGTCGCTCAGGCCGAGGGCGGCCACCACCTGTCCGAGGCGTGGGGTGCGCTGCGGTCCCAGCAGCGTGATGTGGGCATCGGTGGGCATCGGTGTCCGGGGTTCAGGAGGCGTGGACCTGGACGGTCCGACCCACGTCGTCGAGCATGGAGTGCAGCACGTCGAAGTCGGGGTGGCGCATCCGGATCCACGCGTTGGCCATGAACCCGTTCTCCACCGGCTGGGTGGGGGTGCCCGAGGGAGGCAGGTGCGCGTCCAGGATCCATCGGCCGAACCGGTTCTCGATGTCCTCCAACCCCGAGTAGTGAGTGATGCTCCCGTCCCGCTCGGGCCGCAGGGCGATGATCCCGGCCGAGTGGCTGCGGCTGGGCCGCAGGTCCACCCCGCCGTAGAGCACGGCCCGGGCCCAGGCCAGGTAGACGTCGATGTCGTTGCCGGCGCTGTAGAGGTCCCAGCAGCCCACCCCGGGTGGACGCACCCCGATCTCGCTGAACTTCAGCCCCTTGGGTCCGTGGAACCATTCCATGTGGGTGGCCGCGGTCGTGATGCCCAGCGCCGCGCACACGCGGCGGCCCATCTCCTTGATCTCGTCGTACAGCCCTCCGCTGTCGATGCGGTTGGTCGAGATGTACTGCGGGGAGATCCAGCGGTGGCGCATCGCCTCGAGCACGTTCGGGAAGTAGTGGCAGCCGAAGTCCAGCGCCGGCTCGCCGTTGATGCTGATGGTGTCGTAGAAGCCCTCGTGACCCTCGACGAACTCCTCGACCGCGATCGAGGTGGTGCTGGAGCCGAGCTCGTTCAGGGCGGCGTCCAGCGCTCCGTCGTCGCTCACCCGCACCGTGCCGGCGGCTCCGGCGCCGTCGCGGGGCTTGAGGATCAGCGGGTAGCCGACACGAGCGGCGAAGTCACGGACCTCCTGCGCGTTGTCGGCTCCGGTGGAGGCCGCGGTGGGCACACCGGCCTCGCGCAGTGCGTGCTTCATCGACGGTTTGTCGCGACACAGCCATGTCGTGCGCACCGAGACCCCCGGGATTCCGGTGGCCTCCCGGACAAGCGCCGCGGGCAGGGTGTGCGACTCGATCGTCGCCTCCAGACGGTCCACCCACACCCAGCCCTGGATGCGCCGGACCGTCTCGGTCATCTGGTCCACGTCGGTGACCGAGCCGACCTGCTCGTAGTGGCCCATCCACGACTTCAGCTGCTCGTCCAGATAGTCGGCCGGTGTCTCACCCACCCCGATCACGAAGGCCCCGGCCTCGCTCAGCGCCCGGACGAACTCCCGCTGGTTCTTCGGGAAGTGCGGCTCGACGAAGACGATGTTCACGGCACCGAGCCTGCCATACCGCCCGGTGGACGGTCAGTTCGCCGAGCGCGCCAAGCGGTCGAAGCTCTCCGCGACGACGTCGGCGTACACGTGCATCCCCTCGATATCGGGGTGGATCCCGTCGGACTGCAAGGTACCTGGCTGCCTGGTGGCCGCTGCGTTCCAGTTCCCGACGGTGACCATCGGGTAGTCCTTGGCGACGCGCCCGATGATGGTGTTGGAGGAGTCGGTGAAGCTCAGACGGCCGTAGATGTTCATCAGGACGACGCGACGGCCCGGTCCCAGCTGGTCCAGGAAGCTGCGCAGCTGCTGCTCCTTGACCCCGGCGTTGGTGCCGAAATGGACGACCACGTTGTCCCGGACCAGTCCCTCGTCCAGAGCCTGGGTCAGCACGGCGTTCGCGTCCTTCCACTGCCGGTTGGACTGGGCGACGTAGTTCGTCCGGGGGAACCGGTAGGTCAGGCCGTCGGCGCTGGTGACGACCAGCGAGTCTCCGATCGCCGTGAGCTGACGGCCCTTCGGCACCAGGAGGCCGTCGTCGTCCTTGCGGTATCCCCAGTCCTGGGACGGGGTGGCGGCCCCGTCCGTCCGGTCCTTCGCGGTTCCGGCGCGGGAGAACTCGGGAAAGGCCTGGGCTGCCTCACGGGAGGCCTCCACCACGCTCAGGGCGGCCCCTGCTTGCAGCGCAGCCTCCGATGGGGCGGGCTCCTGCCCGATCTGGGTCTGGGCGGACTCGATCTGACGCTGCGTGGCCGACTTGTCGGGGGCGGTGATGACGGCGGCGACGACCAGGACGAGCAGGACGCTCAGAGCGCCCGCGATGAGGCGTGGGGCGCGGGAGACCTGCCACGGGGTGGACAGCCAGGCGAGAGCACGACGCGTGGGCTGCACGAACCCCTGACGTCGGATGGGGGTCTCAACCCAGGCGAAGGACGCCGCGGCCAGTGCCAGGGTCACGACCAGGGCCGAGGTGAGCAGCACCGCCGACGCCGACGTGCCCGGCGCCACGGGGAAGAGGGCGAAGGCCATCATGAGCACCGGCCAGTGCCACAGGTAGATCCCGTAGGAACGCCGGCCCAGCCAGGTCAACGGGCGGAAGCCCATCGCAGACCGCCACGGGCTGCGCTGCTCCAGCAGCCCGGCGATGAGGACGACGGTGGCCGCGGCCCCCAGCACGATGCCGCCCCGGAACGTCCAGCTCGACATGTCGTCGAGGGTGGCCATGAGCAACAGCAGCACCGCCACGGACCCGCTCACGCAGAGGCCCCGCCAGCGGCGCCACCACGCCGTGTGCAGCCAGGCGCGCTCCGGCCCGGCCCACGCCAGGGCCAGCGCCACGCCGAACATCAGCGAGAAGGAGTGGGTGTCGGTGCCGTAGTACACGCGGCTGGCGTCCTGGCCGGGGACGAAGATCACTGCCATGGCGACCGCGGAGGCCAGGGCCAGGGCGATCACCACCGCCAGCCTGCTGCGCGTACTCCGGGCCAGCAGCAGGGTCAACACCAGCCCGAAGGGCCACAGCAGATAGAACTGCTCCTCGACCGCCAAGGACCAGAAGTTCACGAACAGCAGGGGCGCTGTGGCGGAGAAGTAGCTCGCGCCCGCCGAGATCTCGAGCCAGTTGGTCGAGAAGGTCAGCGCGCCGAGCGTCTGTCGACCGATCGCCACCAGCAGGTCGCCGCCGATGATCCGGGCCGCGGCGACGCTGATGACCACGACGACGACAAGGGCCGGCACCAGCCGGCGCGCTCGGCGCAACCAGAACCGAGGTAGGTCCATCCGACCTCGATGGTCGAGCTCGCGCAGCAGCAGGGTGGTGATGAGAAACCCGGAGACGACGAAGAACACGTCGACGCCCAGAAAGCCACCCGGAAGCACCGAGGGGGTGAAGTGGTAGACCAGCACGGCGATGATCGCCAGGCCACGCAGGCCGTCCAGCCCGGGAATGTGACCGGGCCGTGGGCGCAGGCCCTGCGGGCCACGGGGACCGCGTCGACCTCGGGGGGGTGGGGGTGGTTCCGGACGGCGTGGGGTGGGGGTCACCGGCAGGCTGTGGGTGCGGGGCGCTGAGGACGGCGGGGCGAGCAGCGCCGAGCCCGAGGTGGCCCCTTGTGCCTGCTCGGACATGCCCAACCTCCCCACCGCCGAACCGGTCAGCCCTGTCACGCCGAGCCTAGGAGGCTGCGGCGGTCTTACGGGCACGCCACGCTGGCGAGGACCGATTCCCGGGGTCGGGCCCGCAGCGGCCCCGGTGGATAGTCCACCGGGGCCGCTGCGGCTGTCTGGTTCAGATCGTGGGCAGCCTCAGGCTCGGTGCCTGCCCTCGCCGGAGGACTCTTCGGCGTCGTGGTCGACATCCGCGTCGCCCTCGAGGTCGGTGCTCGACCCGTCCTGGCCGGCCTCGTGCTCGACGCGGTCCGGGCCGGGGGCGTCCTGCACTGCGGTCCCCACGGCGTCGCCGGACTCTTCCTCGCTCGCGTCAGGGTTTCCAGCGGGCTCGGCAGGCTGCCCGGAGGCGGCGGCAGCGTCCTGCCCACCCTCTCCTGAGCTTTCCTGGTCGACCGCGTCCTGAGCAGTGGCAGCGGCTGGTGCGGCACCGGCACCGGCGTCGGTGGTGCCGGCCCAGGGGTCGGTGTCGTCGCCTCCGGTGCTCTGCTGCTGGTTGAGGTACCACGCCACGCCGGCGCCGACGGCAGCGAGCAGGCCGAGGGCGATGAGCACGCCACCCTTCTTGGGCTCCTTCTTGGGGGCTCCGGTCACGACGGCCGTGGCTCCCTCGGGCTTGGCCAGGATCTCGTCCTTGGACGTCTGCACCTTGCCCAGCAGCTCTTCGAGCTTGGGCAGGAGGTCGTCGACGATGACGTCGCGGGCCTTGTCGACCTTGTCGCCGGCACCATGCACCCCCTGCTGCATCACCGGCACGGCACTGTCGATCCCGCGGTCCAGGCCAGCCACGGCGGAGTCACGCGCGTGGCCCGCCTTCTCGGCGGCGACCCCGGCGCGCTCACGGGCCACCACCCGGGCACCCTCGGTGCGCTCGGCTGCCACCGCCCGCGCTCCTTCGGTGCGCTCGAGCGCGGCCACCCGGGCGGCACCGGTGCCCTCCTTGGCGGCGGCGGCTGCGGCCACAGCGGCGGCGGCGGCCTTCGGCTTGAGAGCCTCGGACGCTGAGCCCAGGGTGCGGGAGGCCGAGGAGAGCGCAGAGTTCTTCGCGCGCTGCCCACGGGCCGATGTGGCGTGCCCGGCCTTCTTCGCCCGGGCGGAGGTCTTCTCGGCCTTGACGCGGGACTTCTTGGCAGCCTTGGCCTTGGCCTCGTCGGCCTTGGTTCGTGCGGACACGGGCAATCCTCCTGGAGTGTGGGTCACCGGTCATCTTGCCTTGTCCGGGACGCGGAGGCCACCTGAGCATGCCCGGGCGTCCGGCGTGTCGCGAGCGCCGCGAGCACGCGTGGGAGGATGGCGGGCATGAACGTGACTTTGCATACGAACCACGGGGACATCGCCTTGACGCTCTTCGAGGACGACGCCCCCAAGACCGTGGCCAACTTCGTCGGTCTGGCTCAGGGGACCCAGGAGTTCTCCGACGACGCGGGCCGCTCCAACCCCCAGCCCTACTACGACGGGCTGATCTTCCATCGGATCATCCCCGGCTTCATGATCCAGGGCGGCTGCCCGCTCGGTGAGGGAGTGGGTGGGCCCGGGTACACCTTCGACGACGAGATCAGCCCGGACCGCGACTTCGGGTCGCCCTACAAGCTGGCGATGGCCAATGCGGGGAAGCGGATGGGCAAGGGCACCAACGGGTCGCAGTTCTTCATCACGGTGGAGCCCACCCCGTGGCTGCAGGGCAAGCACACGATCTTCGGCCAGGCTGCGGACGAGCAGAGCAAGTCCGTGGTGGACGCGATCGCGGCCGTGCCGACGGGCCGGGGGGACAAGCCCAAGGAGCCGGTCGTCATCGAGAGCGTCTCGGTCCAGGAGTAGCCGCGACGTGCCAGGGGTCGCTGGGCTCGCCCTGTTCCGCCGCGGGCACTGATGTCGACCGACGCTCCACCCACCTGTCCGCGCCACCCGGACCGGGTGGCCTATGTGCGGTGTCAGCGGTGTGGGCGTCCGACGTGTCCGGAGTGCCAGAGGCAGGCGGCGGTCGGTGTGCAGTGCGTGGACTGCGTCGAGCAGGCCACCAAGCAGGCCCCCCGCGCGACCTCGCGGTTCGGTGCGCCTGCCCGCGCCGCCGGTGGCCGGCCGCGAGCGACGCTGACCCTGATCGGGGTGTGCGTGGGCATGTACGTGCTGCAGCTGGTCAGCCCGACAGTCACCCGAGAGCTGCAGTTCGCGCCGGTGGTCGCGGCCGACGAGCCGTGGCGGGCGTTGACCGCGGCCTTCCTGCACTCGCCGCGCTCACTGCTGCACATCGCCTTCAACATGTTCGCCCTGTACGTCATCGGGCAGTACCTGGAGCCGATGCTGGGGCGGTTGCGCTTCGTGCTGCTCTATCTGATCAGCGCGCTGGGCGGGTCGGTGGGTGTGGTGCTGCTGGCCAGCGTGCCGCAAGGATGGCTCACCCCCACGGTGGGCGCCTCGGGGGCCGTGTTCGGCCTGTTCGCGGCCGTGTTGGTGCTCAACTGGCGACTCGGGCGCGAGACGGGCGGGATCCTCGCCCTGCTGTTGATCAACGGCGTGCTCGGTTTCGTCCTGCCGAACATCGCCTGGCAGGCGCACCTGGGAGGCGCGGTCACCGGGGCGGCCCTGGCGGGCATCCTGGCGGTGACCGCCGCGAGTGGTCGAGACCGCGTGGCGCGGCGTCGTCGCGCGCTGGTGTGGCCGGGGTTCGCCCTCGTCGCCGTGCTGCTGCTGGCCGCAGCCGCGTGGCGTATCTCGATCGTGCAGGGGTTCTGACCCGAATCACAGCGGTGTAGTTATCCCCAGATCTGTGGATGGCCTGTGGATCGACAGCCCCCTCCCCGGGTGCGAGGATCCAGCCATGCCGACCTCGACGCGCGCTGCCGTCCTGACTCACCACGGCGGCCCCGAGGCCCTCACTCTCGAGTCGTCGTGGCAGGTCCGCGATCCGGGCGAGGGCGAGGTGTTGGTCCGGGTGAGTGCGGCCGGCGTCAACAACACCGACCTCTGGACGCGTCAGGGGGCCTACGGCGTCCCGGGCGACCCGGACGCGAAGTCCGGTGGGATGGGTCCGATCGACTTCCCTCGGGTGCAAGGCGGCGACGTGGCGGGCGTCGTGGTCGCCGCGGGTCACGAGCGTGACGAGACCTGGGTCGACCGGCGGGTGCTGGTCGACCCGGCCGCCTACGGCTCGGACGGTCCGGACGCGATGCCGGTGGGGTACCAGGGCAGCGAGTACGACGGGGGGTTCGCCGGCTACATGGTGGCCCGGACCGACCATGTCCACGACGTCCACGACTCGCCGCTCAGCGACGAGGAGCTGGCGTGCCTGCCGGTCGCCTTCGGCACCGCAGCGCGGATGCTGCGCCGGGCCGACGTGAGCGAGCACGACACCGTCCTGGTCACCGGGGCCTCGGGTGGGGTCGGGGTGGCCCTGGTGCAGCTGGCTGACGCGGCAGGGGCCACGGTGGTGGCGGTGACCACGGCCGCCAAGCGTGACGCGGTCCTCGAGGTCGGAGCGCACCATACGGTGTGCCGCGACGAGGGGGAGGTGGCCGACCTGGTGGGGGACCTGGTGCCGGACGGTCTCGATGTGGTGGCCGATGTCGTCGGCGGACCCGGCCTGGGCGACCTGCTCCCGCGGGTGCGGGACGACGGGTGCTGGGTCATCGCCGGAGCGATCGCCGGGCCCGTCGTCGAGCTCGACCTGAGGCGTCTGTACCTGCACAGCATCCGGCTCGTGGGCTCCTCGATGCACAGCCCCCGGGACTTCGCGCACCTCGCCGAGCTGGCCCGGGGCGGCTCGGTGCGGCCGCCGATCGCGGCTCGCTACCGGCTGGAGGAGATCCACGAGGCCCAGGAGGCCTTCGCCTCCTCTCGCCACGTCGGGAAGATCGTGCTGCTCCCGCACGCCTGAGCGTGCCTTACCTCCAGCGGGTCGACATGATGAAACCGGCCATGATCAGGCCCATGCCGATGCCGAGGTTCCAGTAGCCGATACTGCCCACGGGAAACTGGCCGGCCGAGATGTAGAAGGTCGCCACCCACAGCACCCCGAGGATCATCAGGCCGGACATGACCGGCACGAACCACTGCGGGTTGCCGATGCGCTGCTTCTTGGGCTCCTGACGCCCGCGCTGGCCGCGACGGGAGTCCTGCGCCCCGGACGCCGAGGAGGTGGTGCGCCCGGCGGACTTCTTCGAGCCGGGGCGGCCGGATGACTCGGGCACGAGCATGGCTCCTAGGTCGAGGTGGTGGCGGTCTGACCAGGATAGGGGGTCGAGATGCCTATTCTGGACCTGCCATGACCTCCCGCTCCTCCGCCAGCGAGCAGCCGGCGGCGCGTCCGCGGCGCTGGCGCTACGCCGTGCCGGTGATGGCCCTGGTGGCGGGTCTGTTGTTCGGCACCTCGGCGGCGCTGGCTCGCTCGGAGTCGGTGAGCCTCGCCGAGCCTGCGGACCTGGCGGGACTGGTCCAACAGCGCAACGTGGCCGTGGAGAGTCTGGCCGACCAGGCCGCGGAGCTGGCCACGCAGGTCCGCGCGCTGGAGCGCAGCGGAGGCCAGGAGGGCTCACTGGTCGGAGCGAGCCGCGAGGTGGACGCGCTGGCTCCGCTGGTGGGGATGGGACCGGTGCGAGGCCCCGGTCTGCGCGTCGTCCTCGACGACGCCGGATACTCCCTGGACACCCTTCCTCGCGGCTACAGCGTCGACGACGTCGTCGTCCACCAGCAAGATGTCCAGGCGGTGGTCAACGCCCTCTGGGCCGGCGGCGCCGAAGCCATGATGATCCAGGACCAACGCGTCGTCGCCACCAGTGCGGTGCAGTGCGTGGGCAACACCCTGTACCTGCAAGGGAGGGTGTACTCCCCGCCCTACCGCATCGCCGCCATCGGAGACACGGACTCGATGATGGAGTCCTTGGAGCAGGACCCTGTGGTGCAGGACTATCGGGGCTGGTCCGAAGCGCTGGGCCTGGGCTACGTCGTGGAGCCGGTGGAACAGCTCCGGATGCCCGGGTTCGGCAGTGTCCCCCGCCCAGACTTCGCCAGCGCCTCGGATCCGCGCTAACCCCCGTCTGTGCCGGTGCGCTCGGTCGGCTCGCTGGTGGGCTCGGTCGGCTCGCTGGTGGGCTCGGGAGGCTCCGTGGTCGCCGCCGGTTCCTCCGTGGTGGGCTCGGGCGGCGGCTCGTCAACGGTCTCGTCCTGGGGCGCCGTGACGGTCTGGGTCTGGGTCTGGGTCTGGGTCTGGGTCACGGTGGGCACCGGCGCCTGCGCGACGGTGAGCGTGATCCGTGCCCCGTACTCCACCTCCTCACCCGCGTCCGCGGACTGGTCCAGCACGGTGCCGGGTGAGGACTGGCTCGACTCCTCGAACGTCGTGGCGGGTGAGAGCCGCAGCTCGCGCAACGTGGCGAAGGCATCGCCCGAGTCCTGACCCACCACGTCGGGCACCTCGACCAGGCCGCTGGCCAGGGTGAGTCTCACCTCGTCGTCGGGGCTGATGGACTCTCCAGCCTGCGGCTGGGTCGAGACGACCTCACCCGCGGCGAAGTCGACGTCGTTGACCTCGTCGGTCTCCGAGGCCACGCTCAGACCTTCGGCCTGTAGACGGCTGCGGGCCGCCTCCTCGGTGAAGCCGACCACGTCTGGGATCTCGATCGCGTCCGGCCCGCTGGAGACGGTCACCGTCACGCTCGAGCCCTCGTCCACGGTCGTGTTGGCGCTCGGGTCCTGGTCGATGACCTCGTCGACGGGGTCGGACGAGACCTCGCGCTCGACCTCGGACTCCAGCCCTGCCTCGGCGAGGGCCTGCTCGGCCTCGGCCACGTCCATGTTGATGAGGAACGGCACCTGCACTGCAGCGGTGTCATCCTCGGAGGGGCCCAGCACCTGGAAGACGACGAAGCCGATCGCTGCCAGCGCCAACAACGCCAGGGTGCCCAGTACCCAGTAGCCCCCGGTGTGACGTTCCTCGCGGACCGGCATCTCATCCGTGCGCTCCCAGTCCTCGCCGCGCCTGGGCCCGGGCACCGCTGCGCCCGCGACACCACCTGCGGCTGCGTTGGCGGCGGCCGGTGAGCGCCCGGCTCCCGGAGGCCGCCCCTCCCCCGAGGTCGGCACCGCCTCGGTGGCTGCCCCCGGCCGCGAGGCGCGACCGGCCACCGCTCCCGCAGCCCCGCCGGCAAGGCCACCTGAGGCCAGCCGGCTGGTGGCCGACGGGGAGGAGGTGCGCTTGGCCTGAGCTCCGGTGGTGGCGGCGGCGGTGCTGATCGGTGACCCGGCGCGGGCCGCCATCAGATCAGCACGGAACTCCTCAGCGCTCTGGTAGCGGGTCTCGGGCGTCTTGGCCAGCGCGTGCAGGGCGATGGCGTCGAAGGCCTCCGGGATGTCCGCCTGGTACTCCGAGGGTGGTTTCGGTGCCTCGCCCAGGTGCTGGTACACCAACGCGACCGGGTCACCCTGGAAGGGCGTGCGGCCGGCCAAGAGCTCGTAGAGCAGACATCCCGCGGAGTACAGGTCCGAGCGGGCGTCCACCGCGTTGCCCTGCGCCTGCTCCGGGGAGAGGTAGCGCGCAGTGCCGAGCACCGCCTGGGTCTGGGTCATCGTGGCCGCCGTGTCGGCCAGTGCCCGCGCGATGCCGAAGTCCATGACCTTCACGGCCCCTGCTCGGCTGATCATCACGTTGGCGGGTTTGATGTCGCGATGGACGATGCCTTTGTCGTGGGCGTATGCCATGCCCGACAGCACCGAGGCGGTGACCCGGGCTGCCTCGTCCGGGTCCAGCACCTGCTCGTCGTTCAGCACGTCTCGCAGGGTTCTGCCCTCGACTCGCTCCATGACGATGTAGGGGACCTGGACCGACGCCCCGCCGGACTCGGTGACCTCCTGCTCTCCGGAGTCGTAGACGGCCACGATCGCCGGATGGTTGAGCCCGGCGGCGGCTTGCGCCTCGCGGCGGAACCGCGCGAGGAAGGAGGTGTCCCGAGCCAGCTCGCTGCGCAGGATCTTGATGGCCACCGACCGACCGAGCCTCAGGTCGTGGCCGAGGTGGACCTCGGCCATGCCCCCACGTCCGATGAGCTCACCCACCTCGTACCGCCCGCCGAGGACGCGTGGGGCGGCGGCGTTCTTCTCACCGGCCGCGTCGTCGGACCGGGACGAGGTGGGGCCACTGGTGGGAGTGTCGTCGCGGCGCACGGCGGGCGTGTGGTCGTCCTGCGCCGGCTCGGAACGGGCCCCGTTCGGCTCGGTCTCGTCCTCACTCATCGCCGATCCCCGCTTCCAGGACCGTGCGCCCGATCGGGGCAGCGACCGTCCCACCGCTCTGCCCCGACCAGCTCCCGCTGGCGCTCTCGACGATGACCGCCATCGCGATCTGCGGGTCGTCGGCGGGTGCGAAGCCGGTGAACCACGCGTGTGCCGCCCCCTCGCTGCCGAACTCGGCCGTGCCCGTCTTCCCGGCGACCTCCACGCCGGGGATGGCCGCGGCCGCGCCCGACCCGTCGTCCACGACCTCGACCATCATGTCGCGAAGTGCTCGTGCCGTCTCGGAGGAGATGGGGTTGGCGAAGGGGCGGGGGTCCGTCTCGTCGATCACGTCCAGGTCGCTGTCGCGAGCACTCTCGACCAGGAAGGGGTTCATCTGCTGGCCGTCGTTGGCGATGGCGGCTGTGGTCATGGCCACCTGCATCGGTGTGACCCGGACCTCGTGCTGCCCGATGCCGGTCAGCGCCAGCTCGGCGGCACTGACCTGGGCGGGGTAGACACTGGGGGTGACCGGCATCGGGATCTCGACCGACTGGGAGTAGCCGAACTGTTCGGCCTGCTCGCGCACGGACCCGGCCCCCAGCTGCCCGGCGAGCCAGGCCAGGGAGGTGTTGCAGGACACGCGGATGGAGTCGGCCAGGCTGATCTGGTCGCTGGAGACGCATCGGCCGCCTTCGAAGTTCGGCAGCTCGATAGTGGTGCCCGGCAAGGTGTAGGTCTGCGGTCCCTCCAGGGTCGAGCTGGCGGTGTACTCCCCGGACTCGAGGGCGGCGGCAGCGACGACGAGCTTGAAGACCGAGCCCGGCGGGTAGAGGTCGCCCTCGATGGCCCGGTTGACCAGCGGCTGCGCCGGGTCCTCCCCGAGCCGTTCGAACGCCGCGTCCACCTCGCTGAGGTTGTGCGAGGACAGCTCGTTGGGGTCGTAGGAGGGGTGGCTGACCAGGGCGAGGATCGCCCCGGTGCCGGGGTCGAGCGCGACGACAGCACCGCGTCGCTCGCCCAGAGCGTTCTCGGCGGCCTCCTGCACCTTCGGGTCCACGGTGAGCTCGAGCGCGGCGCCTTGCGGCGGTGTGCCGGTGACCATGTCGACGATGCGCTTGTAGAACAGGGAGTCATCGGTGCCCGAGAGCAGTCCGTTGCGCGAGCGCTCCAGGCCACCGTTGGCGCCGTAGGTGAACGAGTAGTAGCCGGTGATGTGCGAGTAGAGCCGCCCCGCGGGGTAGGTCCGGACGAACTGAAGCTGGTCGTCCGTGGCCTCGGACTGCGCCACCGTGGTGGTGTCGGCGAGGATGGGCCCCCGGTCCTGGCTGTAGTTCTCCACCAGGGTGCGCCGGTTGTTCGGGCGGTCGCGCAGCTCGTCGGCCTGGACGAACTGGATCCAGGTCGTGGCGATGAGCAGGGTGGCGAACATCGCGAAGACGAGCACGGCGAGGCGGCGGATCGGAGTGTTCATCGCGTGCTCGCCCGCAGCTCGGCTTCGGCGGGGTGGGGCGCCTCCGGAACGCGCTCGGAGACCGGCCGGCGCGCATGGTCGCTGATCCGCAGCAGGAGGGCGATGATGATCCAGTTCGCCACCAACGACGAGCCGCCCGCGGACAGCAGCGGCGTGGTCAGGCCGGTCAGGGGGATCACGCGGGTGATCCCGCCGATGACCACGAAGCACTGCAGACCGATGGAGAACGCCAACCCGGCGGCCAGCAGCTTGCCGAACCCTTCGCGGGCCCCGATCGCGGTGCGCAGCCCGCGCTCGACGAGCAACGCGTAGAGCAGGATCATCGCGAACAGCCCGATCATCCCCAGCTCCTCACCGAAGCTGGCCACGATGTAGTCGCTGTTGGCGAAGTAGGTCTCCTGCGGGTAGCCCTCTCCGAGGCCGGTGCCGAAGATCCCGCCGTGGCCCATGCCCATCAACCCCTTGGCGACCTGGTCACTGAGGCCCGACTGGAACGGGTCCAGCCACAGCTGGACCCGCTCCTTGACGTGACCGAACAGGGTCCAGGCCACGTAGGCCCCCGCCGCGAACAAGGACAGTCCGATGATCACCCAGGAGATGCGCTCGGTGGCCAGATAGAGCATGGCCACGAAGAGGCCGAAGAACAGCAGTGAGGAGCCGAGGTCCCGCTGCGCGATGAGGATCAGAGCCGACAGGCCCCAGGCCGCGAGGATGGGGCCGAGGTCGCGCCCGCGCGGGAGCTGCAGGCCGAGAACCCGGGTGCCGACCAGCGAGAGCGCGTCGCGGGTCTGCACCAGATACCCCGCGAAGAAGACGGTCAGGGCGATCTTGGCGATCTCACCGGGTTGGAAGGTGAAGCCGGCGATCTTGACCCACAGCCGCGAGCCGTTCTCCTCGTGGCCGATGAGCGGCAGCATCGGCAGCAGCAGCAGGACGAACCCGGTGGCCATGGCCAGGTAGCTGTACTGCCGCAGCAGCCGGTGGTCGCGGAGGTAGTACAGAACGACCGCGGCGAGCACGATGGCCAGGGCACTCCACAGCAGCTGTCGGGTGGCCACACCCTCGGCCTGCTCGAGTCCTTGGCCGATGTCGATGCGATGGATCATCACCAGTCCGAGCCCGTTCAGCAGGGTCGCGATGGGCAGCAGCAGCGGGTCGGCGTACCGGGCCCGCCACCGGATCACCAGGTGCAATCCGAGCACGAGGATGAGGAAGCCACTGGCCTGCGCGACGAGGTTGGCCGGGATGGTGCCGCTGGTGGCCAGGGCGACGTTGACGTAGGCGAGGATCACGATGCCCACGGCGAAAACCAGCAGGGCGAGCTCGGTCCAGCGGCCGGTGCGCGGGCGGACGTCGGTGACGATGCTGGGGGACAGGCTCATTCCTCACACCCCGGGGGCAGCACGGTCTCGATCTGGTCGGCGGGGGGCTCGGTGCCTGGGGGGACGGGCAGCGAGCGACCTCCGGACTGGCCGACGTCCGGGGGGATGACGGGGATGGGAGTGCAGTCACGTTCGATGAGGCCTCGCAGCTCGGTGACGATCGACTCGGCGTCCGGCTCGTCGTCAGCGGACAGGGTGGCGGAGACCCGCTCCTGGTAGAACGGCGGAAGCTCGTCGACGCGGACGTCGGTGACGGTGCTCGGTTCGGACAGGCTCCAGGGGCCGAGGTCCTGGGACAGGCCGCGGAAGATCGCCACGTTGCCTTCGGACTCACCGACGAAGTACTGCTCCTGGCTCCACAGGAAGGTGCCGTAGCCGGCCGCGGCGATCACCGCCAGGGCCGCCACGGTGACCAACCCGCGTCGGAGCCAGGTCAGTGGGCCGGCGTGTCCCTCCTCGGCCAGCTCGGGGGCCTCGGGCTCATCGTGGGTGCGGTGGGACAGCGCGGCCGCTCGGCTGGCCGGGGTGCTGACCCCGCCCTCGGTGCGGTGCGGCCCCCGGCGCTGGCTGGCGGCCCCGACCACCTGCGGCTTGGTGCTGCCGTCGGACTCGACGGCGTCCGCGACCACCACCGTGATGTTGTCGCGGGTGGAGGCACGCAGGGAGATCGCGATCAGCTGGTCGGCGATGTCCCCGGCACTGCCCGGACTACGCAGGATGTCCGCGACGGTGTCCTCGGCCACGTAGTCGGTGACGCCGTCGGAGCACAGCAGCAGCCGGTCACCCGAGCGGAGCTCGCGGACGCTGAGGTCGGGGTGGTCGTCCGTCTTGCCCGTCAGCACCCGAGTGACCAACGACCTTTGCGGGTGGTGCAACGCCTCTTGGGCGTTGATGCGGCCCTCGTCGAGCAGCTGCTGGACGAAGGAGTGGTCGCGCGTGATCTGGGTGACGCGGTTGCCGCGGCGCAGGTAGGCGCGCGAGTCGCCGATGTTCGCGACGGCGAGCTTGGTGCCCGAGCGCAGCATGGCGATGCAGGTGGTCCCCATGCCGGAGGAGTCGGCGGACTCGTGGCTCACCTCGGCGAGCCGGTCGTTGGCCTTGGCGATGCTGTCCTTGAGCACGTCCAGCATGTCGTCGGCACCGTCGCCCTCACCGTCGAGGTGCACCAGCTCTCCGAGGACCAGCGAGCTGGCCACGTCGCCTGCGGCGTGACCGCCCATACCGTCGCACAGCACCAGGAGCTCGGGCCCGGCGTAGGCCGAGTCCTCGTTGCGCGACTTGGTGCCCAGGCCGATGTGCGAGCGAGCGGCGTAGGACAGGCTGATGGCCACGGCGCCCTACCGTCGCAGCTCGATGATCGTCTGCCCGATCCTGATCTGCGCCCCGACGTCCAGGCGGGCTCCGGTGTCGATGCGCTGTTGGTTCACGAAGGTGCCGTTGGTGGAGTCGAGGTCGTCGGCGTACCAGGCGTCGGAGCCCGGATAGATCCGCAGGTGACGACCGGAGGCGAAGTCGTCGGTGAGCACGAGCGAGCACTCGGGGTTCCGGCCGATCAGTACCCCGCCCGACTCCAGGGGCACCGTGGTGCCGCGCAGGGAGCCGGCGACCACCGCGAGATGCGTGGGCATGGGCGACTTGGACCCCTTGCCGCGGGGTGTCCTGGCCGAGCGGGTGTCGCTGCGACGGCTCTGGCTGGGGGAGCGGCTCAGGACCCGCGTGCCGTAGAGGTCGGAGCGCAGTGCGCCCACCACCGAGAAGACGAACGCCCACAACAGTGCGAGCAGCCCCAGACGGACGACGTTGAGGGTGAGCTCGCTCATCGTGCCCGATCCAGGTGGAAGACCACAGTGGTGCGGCCCATCGTGATCCGGTCCCCGTCGTTGAGCTCCTCGGTGCCGATGGAGTCGCCGTTGAGGAAGGTGCCGTTGGTCGAGCCTGCGTCGCGGATCAGCACCTGCAGATGGGGTCCGTCGTGGCTGACCCGGATCTCGGCGTGCCGGCGGCTGATTCCGGGGTCGTCGATGGTGATCGCGGCGCCGGCGTCGCGTCCGAGCAGGGTGACGGCGGTCTGCAGGTTCTCGCGGCGCCCGTCGATGTCGAGCCACGGCTGTGGTCCCCGCGCGTGCTGTCGCGCCCGGCCCGGCGGAGACGTGGCGGGGAGGGCCTTGGTGTCACCGGAGTCGTCCGAGGGTTGGCCTGCGCCCGGGCCTGCCTCGGCATGGCGCTGGCGCGAGGGCTGCGACCCCGTCGGGCGACGCTTGCCCTCCTTGGACGCCGGCTTGACCCGGAAGATGCCGGTCTCGAGGTCGTCGTCCTTGGTCAGCCGCACCTGCATCGGCCCGGGCGAGGTGTAGCGCTGGGAGTCGGCGTGGTCCTCCGCGGCCGCCACGAGCTCGTTGGTCAGGGCGGTGTCGTAGGAGGACAGCCTCTCGTAGTCACTGGAGGCCAGCTCGACCGTGAACAGGTTGGGCACCATCGTGCGTCCCGGCCCGAGCACGGCCGCGCGCTCGTCCATCGCGCCGCGGATGTGGGAGGCGATCTCGACCGGTTGGACCTCGGCCTTGAACACCTTCGCGAAGGGTGCCTTGACGGCCCGCTCCAACTTGCGCTCGAGGTTGTCGAACACTCCCACCGCCTGCCTCCCTTCCACGTCGAGTGCACCTGCGCGGAGCCGATGCCGCGTCGCCGCTGTTCCGAGCGTCACCCGCCCGGTCAGACCATCAGTGATGTTATCTGCCGTGGCTGGGCAGATGGTGTGTCTGCGCGCCGCGGCGACCGCTTCCGGCGGGGCCCGATCGAGGATGGGGAGCGTATCCGGTGCGTGCTAATCTTCTTCGGCACTTGCGCGAGTGGCGGAATAGGCAGACGCGCACGGTTCAGGTCCGTGTGTCCGGAAGGACGTGGGGGTTCAACTCCCCCCTCGCGCACCACAACGACCGGCCCCTCTCCAGCGGATCCCCCGACTGGACGAGGGGCTTCTTCGCGTGCGGCCGCCGGGCCGTCGCCCGCGTGGTGGAATGCGAGGCTGTGGAAGCCGGTTGTCCACACACCGGCAACTCTCGGAGGCACTGATGGCACGCCCATGGACGACTCACGACATCCCCGACCTGAGCGGCCGCGTCGCCCTGGTCACGGGAGGCAATGCCGGCCTCGGGTTGGCGACCGTCGGTGAGCTGGCCCGTCACGGCGCGCACGTCATCCTGACCAGCAGGTCCGCAGAGCGCGGTGCGCAGGCGGTCGCCGCCCTGGGCGACGCGGCAGAACGGGTGGACGTGCTGAGTCTCGACCTGGCGGACCTCGCGTCCATCGCCGACGCCGCCGAGCAGGTGCGCCAACGGCACGAGCGCCTCGACCTGCTCGTCAACAACGCCGGCATCATGGCCGTGCCGGCCGGCGTCACCACCGACGGGTTCGAACGGCAGATGGGCACCAACCACCTGGGCCACTTCGCCCTGACCGGCCGGTTGCTGGACCTGCTGGTCGGCACCCAGGGGGCCCGGGTCGTGAATGTGAGCAGCATCGCTCACCGGATGGGCGAGTACCGGCCGGGCCTGGCCGACGCACCGGGGGCCGACTACAAGCCGTGGCGGGCGTACGGTGCGTCGAAGCTGTCCAACCTGCTCTTCACCTACGAGCTGCAACGACGGCTGACCTCACACAGGTCCGCGGCCATCGCCCTTGCGGCGCATCCGGGCACGGCGGGCACGGGCCTGGGTGACCACCTCTTCGCGAACCGCGCCGGGCGGGTGCTCCAGCCCGTGTTCAGGCGGATGACGCAGAGCCCCGAGGCCGGAGCGTGGCCGACGCTGCGCGCAGCCACGGACCCGGCCGCGTTGGGTGGGCAGTACTACGGCCCGCGTGGTCTGCGTGAGCAGCGCGGAGCACCCGTCGTCGTGACCTCCATCCCCGCCAGCTATGACGTCGCCTCCGCTCAGGCGCTCTGGCAGGAGTCTGAAGAGCTCACCGGAGTCAGCTTCCCCGTCTGACGCCACACACGCCGATCGGGCGTCGCCGCCAATCAGGCCAGTGCGCCGGTCTCTGCGTCCAGGGAGACCAGGGTGTCGAGGAGCACCTGCACGCCCCGGTTGATCTGCTCGGTGGCGGTGAACTCCTCCGGGCAGTGGCTGCGACCCGCGGCCGACGGCACGAAGATCATCCCCATCGGCCCGAGAGCGGCCAGGTGAGCGGCGTCGTGACCGGCCCCGGACGGGACCGCCTGCCAGGAGAGCCCCCGGCCTTCGGACGCGCGGGCGATGTGGTCGCGGATGGTGGGGCTCGTCGGCACCGGAGCCCCCTCGTTGAGCCAGTCCAGCACCGCCGACACCCCGCGGGAGTCGGCCTCGCGACCGATCTGGTCGACCAGGTTGCGGTGGGCCTGGCCCAGCCATCCGGCGTCGGTCGAGCGCAGCTCCGCCCAGACGCGGGCCTCGCCGGGTACCGCGCTGACGATCCCCGGCGAGGCGTCGACCCGGCCCACCGTGGCCACCCCGCCCGCCGGGGCCCCGCATCCCTCGCGTTCGACGGCGAGCACAGCGGCGGCGGCGCTGGCCAGCGCGTCCTGGCGGTCGGCCATGGGCATCGTGCCCGCGTGGTCGGTCCGACCCGTGAACGTGGCCAGCACGCGGGTGATGCCGGTGATCGCGGTCACCACGCCGATGTCGGTGCCACCCCGCTCCAGCCGGGGGCCCTGCTCGACGTGCAGCTCGACGTAGGCGTGCAGGGAGTCCTCGGGCCAGGCCTGCGCCACCGCCGCACCCGGGTCGACCCCGAACTGCTCCAGGTCGGTCCCGAGCTTCCTGCCGTCCGCGTCCGTCAGGTCGAGGTGGGACCGCGTGAGTCCTCCGACCATGGCCCGGGAACCGAGGCAGGAGGTGCCG
Organism: Ornithinimicrobium sp.; assembly: GCF_035267225.1. GTDB lineage: Bacteria > Actinomycetota > Actinomycetes > Actinomycetales > Dermatophilaceae > Ornithinicoccus. The sequence continues at coordinate 6,315 of NZ_DATFMA010000101.1, read as the reverse complement.
AAGCGGTTGGCCTCCTCGCCGAAGAAGTCCACGACGTACAGGTCGCGCTCCAGCGAGGCCCCGGACTCTCGGAGCAGCGAAGCCACCTCGATCGCGCCGACGACGCCGACGATGCCGTCGAACCGCCCTCCGCTGACCACAGTGTCGGTGTGCGAGCCCGTCATCACGGGCTTGAGATGGGCGTTGCGGCCCGGTAACCGGCCGACGATGTTTCCGGCGCCGTCGAGACGTACCTCGAGGCCCGCCTCCCGCATCGCGGAGCGGATCCAGTCCCGCGACGCCCGGTAGGGATCGGAGAGGACCACGCGAGTCCATCCCTGGTAGTCGTCGTCGACGTACTCCGCGAGGTGGCGCAGTCGCGCTTCGATCGCCTCCGGGTCGGGCACCGGCGTCGCGCTCATGCGGACCCCCCCGACCCCTGGGAGGTCGCGGCCATCGCGCGGCGGAGCTCCTCGGAGTACTTCCCGGCTGGGTTTTCCAGCGTGGGGAAGGCATCGACGAACGGCCGGAGCTCCCTCGCGGCCAGCGCGTTCAGGCGCTCTAGCTCGGTGACGGGGTCGGGGTGGTCGTCGACGCGCAGGTCGAGCCACGGGTACGGCTGGTCCGCGAACACGGTGAGCGCCGCCGACTGTCGGCCTCGCACGTCACCACCGGCATCCTGCCCCGAGCGCAAGGCCGCGAGCACCCGGTCGCCCAAGGATGACTCGGTCCCGGACACGTATCTGGCGGCCATCGCGTGCAACGTGTCGACCCCGACCAGCATGTTGCCCCCCACGGCCCACCTGTCCCCGACCAGGTCCCCGCAGGCCTCCGTGGTTCGCTGGCCGGTATGCGCGGCCGCGGTGCCGTCCCGGCTCACCACGAGCGCCTGCCGCATCTGCGGGTCCGGGTCGCGCTCCAGGGCCTGGGCCAGAGCCTCACCAGCGGTCGCTTCCCGCTCCAGCGCCTGGGTAGCCCACAGACCGAGCAGCGGGTTGGTCCATGCCTGGGTCGAGACGGCCCCCCGCGCGGTGACGAAGAGGCACGTTCCCCCCACGGCGACCGTGCGCGTGCTGATGGCCGCGGCGCAGAACCTGCCGTTGGTCGCGACGAGCGCGAAGGTCACCGCCGCTCACCAGACCTGGTCGTTGCGCAGCTCGTAGACCCAGATCGCGAGGATCACCACCAGCGCCAGCAGCAGCAGTGCCACTGAGCCCCACGCCAGGATGGTGAATCCGGTCTCGCCGAGGTACCAGTGCGGGTTCTCATCCATGGTCAGCCCTCTTTCATCGCGGACGTACGTTCGTGGCCGGCGTAGGCCAGGATCTTCCAGTCGAAGTCCTGCGGCTTGGCCCGGCTGCCCAGAACGGTCACCAGCGCCGAGACGACGAAGCCGGTGAGGGCGGCGCCGAAGGACGAGACCGCGAAGTAGAAGACCAGGCCGCTGGCGGAGCCGAGCACCATCCCCGCCGAGGCCGCCACCGGGTTGGTCTTGTCCCAGTAGAGGCCACAGAGCACCGGCCACACCGTCGACCCGACGAGCGCCCCGGCGAAGAGCAACAACCCGTACATCGAGGTGACGTACACCCAGGCCAGCGCGATGGTGAGCACGCAGAGCACGGCGATGAGCCGGCGCACCGTCTGTTTCATCGTCTCATCGTCCGCCTCGGGGTTGACGAACGGACGGTAGAAGTCCTGAGCGAGCAGGGTTGCGGTCGCGGTCAGGAGACCCGAGCCCGTGCTCGCGAGTGCGGCGAAGACGACGATGAAGATCAGCGCGGCGCCCAACGGTCCCAGCAGGGTGGAGGCCACCACCGGCAGGACCATGTTCACCTGCGGGATGTCGAAGTCGCCGGGGAAGGCGATGGCCACCAGGGTCACGACCCCAGCCACCAAAGGCACCGTCATCCAGGCGACGCCGCTGACGATGAAGCCTTTGAGGTTGACCGAGGGCCGCGAGGAGTAGGCGCGCATCCACCAGATGTTGGAGTGGAAGACCTCACCCATGCTGAACAGGCCGGTGTTCCATGCGTAGAGCAGCCCCGCGGGCAGCAGAAGGTCGAGGTGCCCCGGTTTGTTCTCGATGACTCCGGCCTGGATCTCGGCCGGGCTGTAGGTCGTCAGGGCCATGAAGGCCACGACGATGAGCAGGCCCAGGATGATCATCGCCTGGATGAAGTCCATGCCGATGACACCGCGCATACCGCCGAGCAGGGTGTAGATCGTGGTCACGATCATCACCGTGAGCAGCCCGACGTGGTAGTCGAGGCCCGTGAGTGCCTCCACCAGCAGCCCGGCCCCCATGCCGAGGGTGATCAGGAAGGCCAGGAAGTAGAAGACGCTGATCGCCATGAACGGGACCCACGCACCCCTGCCGTAGCGCAGGCGCATGAAGTCGCCGCTGGTGAAGCCGTTCGGCATCAGACGCCGAATGCGCAAGGCCAGCGGGGCGAAGGCGAGGAGGCCGAACCCGGCGAAACAGTAGCCGATGACCCCCCAGACGCCGATCTTGTAGGCCTGCTCGGGCGCCGCGAGCACGGTGTTACCGGTCACCCAGGTCGCCATGAGGGTGGCGGTGACCAGCGCCAGGCCGACGTTGCGACCGGCGAAGAGGTAGCCCTTGGTGCCCTCCGAGTTGGTGCGGCCCCAGTGCACCCCCAGACCGATCCACAGCAGCGAGAACACCACCATGATCGCCGCGCCGACCAGAGGGTCGAGGAAGGCGTCCTCGCTCACGAGTCCGTTCCCTCGTGCTCGGCGAACCAGCGCTCGCTGCGCCGGTGAGCGATGACGATCGTGACCGCGGTGATGAGGGTGGCGACCATGCCGATCATGAACATGGTGACTCCCAGGGCGAAGCTGTCCTCCATGCGTCCTCCTCCGACGAACCATCCCTATGATCACTGCTTTCGGGTGCAACGCTCGATAGAACGCGAGAATCCGGCGGATTGAGGTAAGCATATGCAAGGAACCACCACCATCGACGAGCTCGACCTCGCCTTGGTGGCCGCCCTCATGGCCAGCCCCCGTGCGCCCTGGACGCGAGTCGCAGCGGCGGTCGGCGTGAGCGCCTCCGCGGCGAGCCGCCGATGGCAGCGGCTTGCCGAGGAGCAGCTGGCATGGACCACGGCGCACCCGGGCAAGCACTTCACCGACTGGGGGGTCTTCGCCGTCGCCTCGTTGCGTTGCGACGTCGACCGGATCACCTCCGCCGCAGATGAGCTGGCCGACGACCCGATGGCCATCACCGTGGAGGTCATGTCGGGAGCCACGGACATCGAGGTCACGATCGCCACGGCCACCTGGGCGGAGTACACGGCCTACCTGCTCACCCGCCTGCCCGGTATCGAGGGGGTACGTGCCGTTGACTCCATGGTGGTGACCCGGATCCACCGCGAGGGCAGCGAGTGGCGGCCTGGGGCGCTGGACGCCGCGCAGCGCAACCGGCTGCCTACCGAGGAGGGGGTGACTGCCGAGGCTCCGCCGATGGACGGCGTGGACATCGTGCTGTGTCAGGCTCTGGGTGAGGACGCGCGCATGTCGCTGGAGGTGCTGGCGCAACGATGCGGGACCAGCCCGAGCAGCGTGACCCGCCGTATCCGCCGGCTGGTCGGCCATGGGGTGCTGGCACTGCGGTGTGACCTCGCCGCCCCGCAGTGGGCGTGGCCGGTCCAAGCGCGGGTGCGCGGGCACCTGAGCAGCGAGAGCCGCTCGGGACCGTTGCGCACCGAGGACACCACCGAGGTTCGGCTGGCCGTCAGCGGAACGGGCGAGCACGGGATGCACGCGACAGTGTGGCTGCGTCGCGTCGTGGAGCTGCCCGACGTCGAGCAGCGGCTGTGTGCCGCCTGGCCTGGCTTCGTCGTGGGGGACCGCAGCCTGACCTTGCGCACGCTCAAGCGCATGGGCAACCGGCTGGGAGCCGACGGTCGGCGGGAGGGCTACCAGGGGCTGCTGACCTGGGAGGGCTATCTCGACTGACCCGGCCCGGCCATCGTGGCCAGACGCCGGGCGAGTCCTGCGACCGCCTCGCGCAGCCCGTCGGGCTGCAGGATCTCCGCCTCGAACCCCAAGGCCGCGATGTGCAGGGCCAGCCAGTCGAGGTCGTCGCCACCGACCTCCAGCACGCACCATCCGTCGTTCTGGTCCTCTACCCGGCCGACCTGCGGCGGCACCCGCTCGCGGACGCGTTCGGCCGGGGCGTGCAGCCGCACCCGCGCCAGGTGCCGGTACGGCGACCCCGAGACCGACCGCTGGACATAGGTGGCCGGATCAGGGTGCGGGCGCGGCGAGAACCGAAGCGTCGAGCTGCTCACCTCACTCATGCGGTCCAGGCGGAACGTACGCCAGTCGTCGCGTTCGGCATCCCACGCCATGAGATACCAGCGACGACCGGTGGTGACCATCTGCACCGGCTCCACCGACCGTTGGCTGCGCCGTCCGTCGGGGCGCAGATAGGAGAAGTGCACGCGCACGTGGTCCCGGCAGGCGCGGGCGATCGTGACCAGTAGCTCGGCATCCACCTCGACACCGGGGCCGACCAACGTGGCGGTCGCGTCGTGCACTGCGCGCACTTCGCTGCGCAGCCGCGGGGGCATCACCTGGTCGAGCTTGGCCAGAGCCCGGACCGCCGCCTCGCTCGCGCCGGCCACCGTGCCCACCGAGGCCATCCGCAGTGACACCGCTGTCGCGATCGCCTCCTGGTCGTCGAGCAGTAGGGGCGGAAGCCGTGTCCCGGCCCCGAGCCGATAGCCGCCGCCGACGCCCGCACGGGCCTGGACGGGGTAGCCCAGGTTGCGGAGGCGCTGGACGTCTCGTCGCACCGAGCGCGCGGTGACGCCGAGCTCCCGGGTCAGCTCGTCAGCGGTCCACGACGGTCGACGCTGCAGCAACCCCAGCAACCGCAGAATGCGCTCGCTGGTCCCGTCGGCCTTCATTCGAGCATTCTTTCTCAATAACGGACCGCTTTGGTCCGGATGACCTGCCACGGTGAGGTTCATGACAGAGATGACGCTGAACGACCTGCTCCGCGACCAGATGGAGTGGCACTGGACCCAGCAGCTCCGTCCGCGACTCGACGGACTGACGGACGAGGAGTACTTCTGGGAGCCGGCGCCGGAGTGCTGGAACGTGCGGTCCCGCGGGGCCAGCACGGCCCCGGTGCAGGCGGGGTCCGGGATGATGACGATCGACTTCGCCTTCCCCGAGCCGGACCCGCCGCCGCTGACGACCATCGCCTGGCGGCTCGGCCACGTGATCGTGGGCGTCCTGGCGATGCGCAATGCTGCGCACTTCGGTCGGGAGCTCACCGACTACGGGTCGTTCGCCTACGCCGAGACCGCGACCGCCGCTCTGGATCAGCTCGACCAGGAGTACCGGCGGTGGATGTCAGGGGTGCAGGCGTTGACCGCGGAGGCGCTGGCTGCGCCCTGTGGTGAGGAGGAGCCGTTCCGTCAGGCCTCGATGAGTAGGCTGGTGCTGCACATCCACCGGGAGCTGATCCACCACGGTGCTGAGGTGGGCTTGCTGCGTGACCTCTACCGAGCCACGGAGGGCCGCTGATGTCGCGTGACATTCAGATCACCGTCGACTGCGCCGACCCCGCCGCGCTCGCAGCATTCTGGGCCGAGGCGCTCGAGTCCCAGATCCAGCCACCACCGGAGGGTTTCGCCTCGTGGTCCGAAGCGTTGGAGGCGTGGGGCGTGCCGCCGGAAGAGCACAACGACGCCTCGCTGGTCACCGACCCTGCGGGCAGGGTCCCTCGGCTGTACTTCCAGCGCGTCCCCGAGGCCAAGCGGGTGAAGAACCGCCTCCACCTGGACCTTCGCGCCGCGCCGGGCCTGGAGGCGCAGGAGCGTATGTCGGCACTGGAGGCGGAAGCCGCACGGCTCGTTTCGATCGGGGCGACTCGGCTGGAGCGGCATGAGCCCGCTCCTCCGCTCGACGGCGGGCACATCGTGATGGCGGACCCTGAGGGCAACGAGTTCTGTCTCGACTGACGGCTGCGGGTCAGGCCGTCGAGCGCGGTCCCCCAGGTCGCAATCTGTCGTGAGAAGAGCACGAAACCCGTGCTTCTGGGGACAAGAAAATGGCTCGGCCATCTCACTGACAAAAGTCACGAAATGCGCACAGAGTCACCCTTACAGGTGACAAGTCGCGGGGGTGGGGTTACTTTGAGGCAGTTCTGGCGGGACCGCCGCAGCACCTTCACGGCTCCCGTGACCGACCGCCGACGAGGGAGCTATGGGCAGTTTCTTTACTTTCGTGCAGGAGAACTGGGCGGTCATCTCGGCCAACGGGTGGCAACATCTCTGGCTGGTGATCCAGGTGCTGGTC
>NZ_DATFMA010000100.1:0-17401 GCF_035267225.1 Ornithinimicrobium sp. | reverse complement strand
CGAGGGCGAGACGACCATCACGATGCCGGGCCCGGCGAGCTCGGGCACGCCCTGGGCTTCCTCCTCACTCTCACGCTGCTCGGCTTCCGGCGCGGGAGTGACAGGGGCGTCCGGTGCGGTGGCCGTCGCCCGTGCTGTGGGCTCCTCACCGTCGGGCGCGACCAAGGGGTAGGTCACCGCGGCGGCCAGAAAGGTGCAGACGACGACGACCCCGATGACGCGGCGCAGAAGCCGATGCGGTTCCTGACGCACGTCTCACCCTTCTCGTGCCGAACGACAGCGGTACGACACCGAATGTCTCTCGCGAAGGTATCCTTTTCCTCGTCCCTGCGTAAAAAAGGTCAAGACTGGTCTAGGAGATTCCCTGTGAGTATCGGCCGCCCCACCGTGACCATTGCCTGCGGCTCCGCCCTGGCCGTCGGGCTCGCCGGGGCCGTCGCCGCGCCCGCCACCGCGCAGGACGACGAGGTGACCCTCTACGTGGTGCAGGGCCTGCCGGGCGAGGAGGTGGACGTCAGCGTCGACGGGGAGACCCTCGCGAAGGATGTCCAGGCGGCCGAGGTCGCCGGGCCGTTCACCGTGTCGCCCGGGGAGAGAACCTGGACCTTCACGGACGGCGACGATGAGGTACTCGTGGAGAACACCGTGAGCGCCTCCGCCGGCGACAGCTCCGACGTGGTGCTGCACCTGCCCGCGGACGCCGGCGGAGACCCCGTCCTGACGGTGTACCAGAACGACCTCTCGGCGGTGCCGGAGGGCAAGGCCTCCGTCACGGTGGCCCACACGGCCGCCGTGCCACCCGCGGACATCGTGGTCGACGACGAGGTGCTGTTCGCCAACGTGGCCAACGGGGAGTCCCTCAGCCTGGTGGTGCCGGCCGACACCTACACGGTGCAGATCGTGCCCACGGGCGAGCGCGAGCCGGTGCTGCTCGGGCCGCTGGACCTCCCGGTCGAAGGCGGGTCGCTGAACCGGGTGTTCGCGGTGGGTGCACCGGAGGCCGACTCGATGAACGTGGTCACCCACGTCATCGACGTCGACGAGGAGGGGTCGGAGAAGCCGGAGGTGGTCAACACGGGCACCGGAGGTCAGGTCGCCGCCCTGACCCGGCTGGTGCAGGCGTTCACCGGGTGGTGGCGCTGAGCCGGCGCCCTGTCGGCTCGAGGCGGCTCGCGGCGACGGTGCTGGCGGCCGCCGTGGCGCTGAGCGCCGCCTGCGGCGCCGAACCGGGGGCGGCGACGGACACCGAGGACTCCGCAGATGAGTCGAGGAGCTCAGCGGAGCGTGGCGACGCAGGCAGCCGCACCACGGCGCCCCGAGGTGGACCTGACGACGCGCGGCGCGGCACCAACGCCCCCAGCCAGCGAGTCCGCTTCCGGCCCGAGGAGCTGTCGCTGCCGGGAGGGTCGACGGCGCCGGTCTCGCCGGTCTCGACCGCACGGGGAGAGCTCGTGGTGCCGGAGGACGTGGACCGCCTCGGCTGGTGGGACGGCGGGGCCTACGCCGGGGACCCCTTCGGCTCGACGGTCGTCGCCGGCCACATCGACTCCGCGGAGCAGGGCATGGGCTACTTCGGCCAGCTGTTGGACCTGGAGGTCGGCGACGAGGTCACCGTCCGGGGGGACGGTGCGACGCTCACCTACCGGGTGAGCGAGACGGCGCTCATCAACAAGGACGCGCTGGTCTCGGACAGTGCTGCCTTCGACCAGACCGGGGAGCACCGGCTGGCGCTCATCACCTGCTGGGGGCGCTGGCGCCCCGAGGTGTCCAGCTACGAGAGCAACTACGTGGTCACCGGCACGCCCGTCGGTCTGGCGCGCTAGCCGAGTGACCTCCGAAAAGGCCTCGTCGGCCGAAGCCGGGGCGTAGCATCGCTGGCAACCGCGGCCAGAGGGGGCGCGATGAGAGTGTGCAAGGAGTGCTGTGAGCTACGAATCCTACGAACCGCCTCGGGGTGGCTCGCCGGACAGCGGCGTGAGCGTCAACGCCGTCCGGTTGTGGAGTGGGGGTGCGGCTACCGCGGGAGTGGCGGCGCTGGTTGCGGTGATCGGCGTCATGATCGCTCGCGACATTCTCGGCTTCGACCTCTACGGGCCGGCCCTCCTGCTCACCGTCTCCGGCTCGATCGGCACCGACTACGTCATCACCGCCGCCGCGCTGGCGTTGGCCGGGACCGGCTTGGCTCACGCGTTGGCCGTGAGCACGCCGCGACCGCAGGCCTTCTTCAGCTGGATCGTGGGCCTGCTGACCCTCGCCGCCGTCGTGGTCCCGTTCGCCCAGGACGCGCTCCTGGCCAGCCAGATCTCGGTGGCCACCATCAACCTGGTCATCGGGCTGTCGATCGGCTCGCTGCTGTCCACGGTGCTGGCCCGGACGGTCTACGACGCCGACGGCTCATGGCAACGACGTTGAGACGGCCGTGACTCCCAGCCTGGTGCTGGGCCCCGTGGTCCGTCACGTCGACGAGGACACGGCAGCGGTCTGGGTGCAGACCAGCGATGCCGCGGAGGTCACGGTCCTGCTCGAGGGTCACGACCACGGCTGGAGCACGCGGACCTTCGCGGTACACGGCCACCACTACGCGCTGGTCGAGGTGACCGGGCTCGCCGCCGGCACGGACGCGGCGTACCGGGTCGAGGTGGACGGTACGACTGTGTGGCCACTGGAGGACGAGCATCGGGTGGGGCCGCCGAGCCGGCTGCGGACCCTACGGCCGGGCGACTCGCTGCGGATGGCCTTCGGCTCGTGCCGCACCAGCGTCCCGCACGACGCCGCCGGGCACCGCCGGCACGGCGTCGACGCCCTGCGCACGTACGGCATCGCCCTCGCCCAGTCACCGACCGCCCCGGCCTGGCCGGAGGTGATGCTGCTCCTCGGCGACCAGATCTACGCGGACGAGACGAGCGAGGCGATGCGCGACTTCATCGCCTCCCGCCGCTCACTGGAAGAACCGCCGGGGGAGGAGCTGAAGGACTTCGCGGAGTACGCGCACCTGTACAGCCTGGCGTGGGGTGAGCCGTGGCTCCGGTGGCTGTTCTCCTGCCTGCCGACCCTGATGATCTTCGACGACCACGACGTCCGGGACGACTGGAACACCTCCTGGGCCTGGCGCGAGCACATGGAGACCTTGCCGTGGTGGCACGGACGCATCGTGGCCGCGCTCGCCTCCTACTGGGTCTACCAGCACCTGGGCAACCTGTCGCTCGACGAGCGGTCGCGCGACGAGATCTGGCGGGTGCTGCAGGAACGCCAGGCCGAGACCGACGAGGAGGTCGACCTGAGCGAGGTGCTGGACGACTTCGCGGCCCGGGTGGACCAGAAGCCGCAGACCTACCGCTGGTCCTTCGCCCGGGACGTGGGCGACTGCAAGCTGGTGGTGATCGACTCGCGCGCGGCCCGCGTGCTCGAGCCCGGCCACCGCACGATGCTGGACGAGCCCGAGATGGCCTGGTTGGACGAACAGGTGCGGGGCGGTCATCGCCACCTCTTCATCGGCACCTCCCTGCCCTTCCTGCTCCCCGCCGGGCTGCACCACCTCGAGGCATGGAACGAGGCGCTCGCTGCAGGCGGCTGGGGCCGGCGCGCGGCCCGCGTGGCGGAGAAGCTGCGGTGGGACATCGACCTCGAGCACTGGGCCGCCTTCCAGGACGGTTTCCAGCGGGTCAGCCGCATGGTCACCGAGGTGGCAGACGGCCAGCGCGGCCCCACCCCCGCCACCGTGACGTTCCTGTCCGGAGACGTCCACCACTCCTACGTCGCCGAGGTCGAGGGCCACCGCGAAGGACGCAGCCGGATTCTGCAGCTGGTCTGCTCACCCATCCGCAACCCGCTTCCGCGAGCCATCCGGGCGGCGACCGCCCTGCTCGCCCACCGCGTCGCGCGGTCGCTCGGGGCCTTCGTGGCCCGGACCGCCAACGCCCCGGAGCCGCCGTGGCAGTGGAACACCATCGAAGGCCCCTGGTACGACAACAACCTGGCCATCGCCGAGGTCCGCGGGGACGAGCTCGAGGTCACCTGGTGGTGTGGGCGGCTGGTCGGCGAGGACTACCCCCAGCTCGCCCAGGTCGCACGCTTCGCCCCCGCGCCCGCCGTGACTGCCTCGTCGGCCCCGACCGGGGACCGCTGACTGCCGACTATCCGACACGGACCCGAGCCCGCCGAGAGGGACGCGGTTGGAGGTTGCGCCGCGGACGGAGAGAATGCGTCGATGGAGCGTGCCCCTCGGGTGCTGCTGATCGACAACATCGACAGCTTCACCTTCAACGTGGCGGACCTGGTGCACCGAGTCACCGGCACGGCTCCGACGGTATGGCGACACGACCACCCGGTGCCGGCGGCACACTCGTGGTGGAGCGACTTCGACGCCATCGTCATCGGCCCGGGCCCGGGCGCGCCCAGCGTCGCCTCCGACATGGGCCTGTCCCTCTCCGCGCTGCAGCAACGGAGCGTGCCGGTGCTGGGGGTGTGCCTGGGCCATCAAGGGATCGGGTACGACGCGGGCTACCCCGTCACCCCGATGACCCGCCCCCGGCACGGCATCATCTCGCCGGTACGCCACGACGGCACGGGGCTGTTCGCAGGGCTGCCGTGCCCGTTGAGCGTCGTGCGCTACCACTCGCTGGCGCTGGCCCCAGAGTTCGAGCCCCACCCCGAGGACACGCTGAGCGCCGTCGCCTGGGCGGAGGATGACGAGGCGGTCATGGCGCTCGCCGATCCGGCGAAGCGCCGCTGGGGGGTGCAGTTCCATCCCGAGTCGGTGCGCACTGAACACGGCGAGCGCCTGGTGAGCAACTTCTTCGCCGTGGCGGGCCTGGCCCTGCCTGCCCCCGCCATGCCCCTCGACCGGCCCGGCGAGGAAGGTCGCGTGCACGAGGCCGTGGCCCTGGGGGACGTGCTGCAGGCCCACCCTCCCGGCCGAGAGGAGCCCGTGGCGCTGGGTCTGGACTGGCGACGCTGGCCGGGCCCCGTCTCCGCCGCGGCGCTGCACGGTCGGCTGTTCCCGCCGACGGCCGGCTCCGTCCCCTCGGTGTGGTTGGACTCCTCGAACGAGATGGGCGTCTCGGTCATGGCCGACCCGTCCGGTCCGCTGGGGTACACCCTGGAGCATCGCGTGGGAGAGGGCACGACGATCTCGACCGGTGAGCACCGTCCGGGCGTTCTGTGGGACACCCTCGAGGCGCTGCTGTCGCGCGTGCGGCTGGAGGAGGCCCCCGGCGTCGCCGAGTCCTTGCCCTTCGCCTTCCGCCCTGGTTTCGTGGGCTACTTCGGCTACGAGCTCAAGGCGGAGACCGGTGGCGCTGCCGCCCACCGGGCCCAGCACCCCGACGCCTGGCTGGCTTTCGTGGACCGGGCCGTGGTGCTCGACCACGCGACCGGCGACGTGGTGGCCCTGGCGTTGGTCGACGAGCGGACCGGGGCTGCGCAGCGCGCCTGGATGGCGTCGGTGGGCGAGGCGGTGCACGACGTCCGGGACGCCCCGGACGTCCCGCGCGTGGCCGAGCCCACGCCTACGCCCACGCCGGGGGGCCAGCACGAGCGGGACGAGGACGAGCGGCTCGTCGCCCGCACCGGACGGCACAGCCAGGCCCAGTACCACGCGCTCATCGCCCAGGCCCAGCAGTCGATCCGGGCCGGGGACAGCTACGAGGTGTGTCTGACCAACGACATGACCTGGCCGTGGGAGGTCCACGAGGACCGCGCATACGCCGCGATACGGCAGGCCACGCCGGTTCCGCACGGGGCGTGGCTGCGCTGCGGCGCGTTCTCGGTGCTCAGCGCCTCGCCTGAGCGCTTCGTCTCGGTCTCGCCGGACGGGCTGGTCCAGGCGGAGCCGATCAAGGGCACCCGAGCCCGTCACGCCGACCACGACGTCGACGCTCGGGCCGCGTCGGAGCTCGCCACCGACGACAAGGAGCGCGCCGAGAACCTGATGATCGTCGACCTCCTGCGCAACGACCTGCACCGGGTGTGCCGGGCCGGCTCGGTGAGCGTTCCGGCACTGTTCGAGGTCCGCAGCTGGGCGACGGTGCACCAGCTCGTGTCGGTGGTGACCGGGTCGCTGACCCCGGGGATGGGGGCGGTGGACGTGTTGCGGGCCTGCTTCCCGGGCGGCTCGATGACCGGGGCCCCCAAGGTGCGCACGATGGAGCTGTTGGACGACCTGGAGGCCGGCCCGCGCGGCATCTACTCCGGGGCGATCGGCTGGCTGGGGGTGAACGGGGCGATGGACACCTCGATCGTCATCCGCAGTGTCGTCCTGCAGACCGCCGGCCCGCAGGCCGGGAAGGCGACGTTCGGGGTGGGCGGCGCGATCACGGCTCTGTCCGACCCGGACGCGGAGTACGCCGAGACCCTGCTCAAGGCACGGGGAGTTGCGGCGGCCCTGCGCCGGGCCCACCAACCGGGCTCGGAACTCGGGGGAGACGGCGGGTGCGTGACGCCGTAGGATCGGCGCGACCCAGGCCCCCGACGCAGAGGGCCGCGACCACGAGGAGTACCTCCGATGACTCGTGTCCGACGCTCGTCCGACAGCGCTCACGTCAAGAGCCCTCGCTCGTGAGCGCCGCACCCAGCACTCTCGACGAGCTGGTCGACCGGGCCGCCGGGCTGGTCCACGAGGGCGGCCGTACCGTCCTCGGCGTGGTCGGAGCGCCGGGGTCCGGCAAGTCGACCCTGGTCGACGCGCTGGTGGAGCAGCTGCTCACACTGCCCAGCCCGACGGGCGACAACGAGGAGCCGTGGGTCGTGGGTTTGCCCATGGACGGCTTCCATCTCTCGAACGCCCGGCTCGAGGAGCTCGGCCTGTCCGATCGCAAGGGCGCGCCCGAGACCTTCGACGCGTGGGGGTTCGCCGCCCTGATGGCGCGGCTCACCGATCCCGACGAGGCCGACCACACGGTCTACTCGCCGAGCTTCGAGCGCGAGATCGAGGAACCGGTGGCCGGTGCGGTCGCGGTGTCGCCAGCGGCCCGGCTCGTCATCACCGAGGGGAACTACCTGTTGCTCGAGGACCCGCCCTGGGAGGCCGCGCGCAGGCAGCTGGCCGAGGTGTGGATGTGTGACACCGAGGAGGAGCGTCGGATGAGGCAGCTCATCGCACGCCACGAGCGGTTCGGGATGGAGCCCGACGCGGCTCGTGACTGGGCCCAGGGGCCCGACCAGTCCAACGCCGACCTGGTCCTGGCCGCCGCTCATCGCGCCGACGTCCGCATCGGTGAGGAGCTCCTGCTCGCCTGCGGTGAATAGCGCGCGGGTGGCCGGCGAACACTGGGCGAACACTGCGCCGTACGCCCCGCTGGCGGTGGTGAGCAGGGTGTCAGCGCTTCTAGCGTGAGCGCGTCATCCGTCAGCTCACGCGTCAGGAACCTTCAATGCCCGCTGCGTCCGACCAGCAGAGCCAGCCCGAGGAGGAGAGTCTCTCCGCCCTGCCCGGCCCGGCCGACGTCGAGCTCGACGTCGATGCCGAGCCCGACCTCACGACCCGCCAGAAATGGCTCCGGTGGGTCGCGGTCGCCTTCCTTTTCTATGGCCTGGTCGCCTCGATCGACATCATCGGTGACGGCTTCAAGGCGGCGACCGGTGCGCAGGCCGAGCAGCTGTTCTCCTACGCCGAGAACCCGATGGTCGGGCTCATCATCGGGGTGCTGGCCACCACCCTGATCCAGTCGTCCTCGACGACTACGTCGATCGTGGTGGGTCTGGTCGCCGGTGGCCTCCCGGTCTCCATCGCCGTGCCGATGATCATGGGCGCCAACATCGGCACCACGGTGACCAACACTCTCGCCAGCCTGGGCACGGTGGGGCAGCGCGAGCCCTTCCGCCGCGCCTTCGCGGCGGCCACGGTGCACGACTTCTTCAACGTGCTCGCCGTCGCGATCTTCTTGCCTCTGGAGATCATGACCGGCTTCTTGGCGGAGACCGCCGGTCGGCTGGCCGGGTTCTTCGAGGGCACCTCGGGGGCCGACACGGACGACGCGGACATCATCGGCATGGCGACCGCGCCGGTGGTGGAGGCGGCCACCGGTCTGACGGGCCTGTTCAGCGGCGGCGTGGCCCAGGGCGTCGCGCTGGCGGTGCTGGGAGCGGCCGGGATCCTCGTCGTGGTGCGCTTGCTCGGAATGGTGCTCGGCCAGCTCATGGTGGGCCGGGCGAGGATGCTGCTGCACCGGAGCGTGGGCCGCGGCCCGCTGTCCGGCATGACGGCGGGGGTCGGGGTGACCGTGCTGGCGCAGTCATCCTCGGTCACGACCTCGCTCATGGTGCCCCTGGCCGCGGCGGGCACGATGACGCTCAAGCAGATCTATCCGTACACCCTGGGCGCGAACATCGGCACCACCATGACCGCCCTGGTGGCCTCGCTGGCCGCGACGGAGCACGCGGACGAGGCGTTGACCATCGCCCTGGTGCACCTGTTGTTCAACCTCTTCGCCACCGTGCTCATCTACGGGGTCCCGTTCCTGCGCCGGCTGCCGTTGCTGGGCGCCCAGGCGCTCGCCGACCTGGCCACGGTCAACAAGTGGTACGTCGTGGTGTGGGTGCTGGGCGTGTACCTCTGCCTGCCGGGCCTCGTCGTGCTGGCCACGATCACGTTCTAGGTCGGCGTCCGTCCACACTGTCAGCCAGAGAGGAGCTCCCGTGAGCGACCAGGAACACCCCGAGGACATGGACTTCGACGCGATGTCCGAGGACGAGCTGAGCCAGATGCTCGGAGAGGCCGAACGGGCGCTGCGTGACATTCGGCGCGAGCTGCACGAGCGCCGGATGATGGAGCACGCCGGCCTCGAGGTCGAGATGCCCCGGCAGGACCTCAACGAGGCTCGGGGCAGGTGGGCGCACTTCTTCGAGTTCGTGCGGCACCTCACGGCCGAGCGCGAGGGGCCGTCCTCACCCTGAGAAGCCCGGGGGATATCGTCACCGGATGAGTTCTGCCACCGTGACATCCGTGGACGCAGGCCCTCGTGCCGTCGCCCGTCAGGCCCTCGTCGCTGCTCCCCCGCCGGAGATCTTCGCCCTGGTCGCAGACCCCAGGCGGCACGGCGAGCTGGACGGTTCGGGCACGGTGCGGGACAAGGTCAGCACGCCGGAGCGGCTCGAGGTGGGCTCGCAGTTCACCGTGGCGATGAAGCAGTACGGTCTTCCCTACTCGATCACCTCCACCGTCACCGCGCACGAGCCCGACCGGCTCATCGAGTGGAGACATCCGATGGGGCACCGCTGGCGCTGGGAGCTGACCCCCCAGGAGGACGGCACGACCCTGGTGACGGAGATCTTCGACTACAGCCGCGCCCGGTCTCCGCGCGCCATCGAGGTGTTCCGCTTTCCCGCGAAGAACGGCGCCGGCATCTCCTCGACGCTCGAGGCGCTCGTCGCTCGTTTCGCCTGACCTGGGACAATGAAGGGTGTGAGTGTCCCCGAGTCCGCCGCTGCCCTGCCCGACCAGACTGATGTCCTGGTGGTGGGCGCTGGCCCTGCCGGTTCCGCGGCCGCGGCATGGTCGTCGAGGCTGGGTCACGACGTGGTGCTGGCCGACGCAGCGACGTTCCCCCGCGACAAGAGCTGCGGCGACGGCCTCACCCCGCGGGCGGTCGCCGAGCTGGAGCGTCTCGACCTGGCCGACTGGGTGCGGGGGCACGTGGTCAACCGCGGCCTTCGCGCTCACGGCTTCGGCCAGACGCTGGAGCTGCCGTGGCCCGGCGGCTCGCTGCCCGACCACGGGTCCGCCGTGCCGCGCACCGAGCTGGACGACCACCTCCGCTCGGCGGCCCTGGGATCCGGGGCCACCGGGATGCAGGGGGCCCGGGCCGTCGATGTCGTTCGTGACGGGGACCGCGTCGGGGGCGTGGTCTTCGACACCGGTGGCACACGGCATACGGTGGCCTGCCGCCAGCTGGTGGTGGCCGACGGGGTGCGCTCCCAGCTGGGACGGGTGCTGGGCCGCACCTGGCACCGCGAGACGGTCTACGGGGTGGCGGGTCGGGCCTACGTCGACTCCACCCGCTCGCAGGACCCGTGGATCTCCTCACACCTGGAGCTGCGGGGGATGCAGGGGGAGCTACTGTCGGGCTACGGCTGGATCTTCCCGCTCGGCGACGGCGAGGTGAACATCGGCGTGGGCACCCTGGCGACGTCCAAGCGCCCTGCGGGCATCCAGCTCCGTCCGTTGATGCAGTTCTACGCGGACGCGCGGGCCCCGGAGTTCGGGCTCTCCGGCCCGCTACGCGCGCCCACCTCGGCGCTGCTGCCCATGGGCGGCGCGGTCTCCGGGGTGGCCGGGCCCAACTGGGCCCTGATCGGCGACGCCGCTGGCTGTGTGAACCCGCTGAACGGAGAGGGCATCGACTACGGGCTGGAGACCGGCCGGCTGGTGGCCCAGAGCATCCACGATCGCGAGCACCTCGGCACCGCTTGGCCCGCGCTGCTCACCCAGCACTACGGCGAGGCGTTCTCCATCGCGCGGCGCCTGGCCGGGCTGGTCACCGTGCCGAGGGTGCTCCCCGCACTGGGGCCGATCGGCATGCGCTCGCGCTGGATGATGACGCTGGCCCTGCGCTGGATGGGCAACCTCGTCACCGAGGAGGACCGGGATGTCGCCGCCCGCCTGTGGCGTCTGGCCGGCCGCGGGTCGGTCCGGCTCGACCATCGGCCGCCCTTCCGTTGACGGCGCGAGCGAAGCGGCCCGGGGTCACGCCCAGCAGTCGGCGGAAGTGCCGGGTGAGGTGAGCCTGGTCGAAGAACCCGGACTCGGCTGCCGCGTCGGCGACGCTGGCCCCTTCCACGAGCTTCCTGCGTGCGATCTCGAGCCGCCGTCCGACCAGGTACCGGTGCGGCGACATCCCGACCTCGCGCCGGAAGGCCCGCACCAGGGCCGCCGCCGTGGAGTCCAGCTCACCGGCCGCTTCGGCCAGCGTCAGACCCTCCACGGTTCTGTCGTCGAGCATCTCACGCAACCGGCTCGCGCGACTGGCGCTCCCGTGGTCCTTGACAGCGACAAGGCCAGAGCCGGAGCTGCCCCAGCGCGCCACGAGACGCTGCGCGACGAGCGCGAGGCGTTCCTCGGCGTCGAGCGTGTCCAGACCGCCCGCGCAGGCCACCAGAGCGCGATGCAGGTCCGTCACCTCACGGAGCAGCTGGGTGTCGGTCTCGAGAGGCATCTCCAGCACCTTGTCGAGGCGGACACCCTCCAACACCTCGGGCTCGAGGTAGAGCACGCGCTTGCGGAACCCCGCGTCGCCGGCGCCCTCGCCGTCGTGCGGCACGTCGGGAGGCAGCAGGGTGACGGCGGCCGGGGGAGCCACCCGCTCGGTCTTCTCCAGGCGGTAGACCACTGCGCCTTCGTCGATGACCAACAGCGTCCACGCGGCATGGGTGTGCATCGGATAGGCGTGCGAACGCGCAGGGAAATGGGCCTTCAGGACCTCCCGCACTCCCGGAACGCCCGGACGCGCAAGCTGGAAGACAGGGGCCTGGGGCATGTCAACAACGTACAAGCGCACGGCGTCGGCACCAGCGCACGATGTCACCGTGGATGACCCTCTCGTGCCCCCTTTCGACACCAAGATCGCCATCGTCGTCCGCGGCGACCTCCCCACGTGGCAGCGGCTCAACGTGACCGCCTTTCTGGCCAGCGGGATCGCCGCCGAGTGCCCGCACCTGGTCGGTCGGCCGTACGCCGACGCCGACGGGACCGCCTACCTGGCGCTGCTCGGCATGCCGGTCCTCATCTTCGAGGGCTCGGGGTCCGTGCTGACCACCGCGCGCGAACGGGCCCTGCGTCGCGGGCTGCCGCTGGCGGTGTTCACCTCACAGATGTTCGCCACCGGCCACGACGCCGCCAACCGGGGGGCCGTCGAGGCGGTTCCCGGAGACGAGCTCGACCTCGTGGGGGTCGCCCTCCACGGGCCCAGAAACGGCGTCGACAAGGTCGTCAAGGGGGTGAGCCTGCACCCGTGACCCCTCACACGGGAGCCTCAGGTCGCTGCGTTACGGGCTTCGTCGAGGGCCTCGTCCAGGATCGAGATACCGCTACGGGCCTCCTCGGCGGAGATGGTCAGCGGTGGTACGACGTGCAGCCGGTTGAAGTTCACGAAGGGCAGCAGACCACGGCTGACACACCCCTGGGTGAGGGCTGCCATCTCCGGGCTCGTGCCTCCGTAGGGGGCCAGCGGCTCGCGCGTCTCGCGGTCACGCACGAGCTCGAGCGCCCAGAACGCCCCGGCTCCTCGCACCTCCCCGACCCACTCGTGCCGTGAGGCCAGCTCGGCCAGGCCGGGCCCGATCACCTCGGCACCGAGGCGGTCGGCCTGGCCCACGACGTCCTCGTCCTCCATCGTCTCGATGGTGGCCACGGCTGCGGCACAGGCCAGCGTGTGCCCGGAGTAGGTGAGGCCGCCCGGGTAGGGCCGGTCGGCGAACGTGGCCGCGACCGCATCGCTGATCGCCACCCCACCGAGCGGGACGTACCCCGAGGTGACGCCCTTGGCGAAGGTGAGCAGGTCGGGAACGACATCGCCGCCGTGCTCGATCGAGAACCAGCGCCCAGAGCGCCCGAAGCCGGCCATCACCTCGTCCGCGATGAGCAGCATGCCGTGGCGGTCGCACAGCTCGCGTACCCCGCGCAGGTAGCCCTCCGGCGGCACCATGATCCCGCTCGTGCCGGGGATCGGCTCCAGGATGACCGCAGCGATCGTGCTCGGGCCCTCCATCTCGATGACCTCGCGCAGATGCTGCAGGGCCCGTTCGCACTCTTCGGCCTCGGTGGTGGCGTGGAAGTGGCTGCGGTAGAGGAAGGGGCCGAAGAAGTGGACCGTGCCCTGGGAGGCGGTGTCGTTCGGCCAGCGTCGCGGCTCCCCGGTGACGTTGACGGCCAGCTGGGTGCCGCCGTGGTAGGAGCGGTAGCGCGACAGCACCTTGGGTCGCCCGGTGTGCAGCCGGGCCATCCGGATGGCGTGCTCGTTGGCGTCGGCGCCAGCCGTGGTGAACAGGATGCGGTCCAGGTCACCGGGGGTGTGTGAGGCGATGAGTCGGGCCGCCTCCGAGCGCGCGAGCGTGGCGTGCGTCGGTGCGGCCGTGCACAGGGTCTCTGCCTGCCGTCGGATCGCCTCCACCACGCGTGGGTGCTGATGACCCAGGTTGGTGTAGACGAGCTGGGAGGTGAAGTCGAGCAGGCGCCGCCCCTGACCGTCCCACACGAAGGACCCCTCGGAACCGCTGATCACCATCGGGTCCAGCTTCGCCTGGGCGACCCAGGGCTTGAAGACGTGCCGCCGGTCGAGCTCGTAGGCGCGGTCGAGGTCAGTCATGGCGAGGGAACCCCAGCTCGAGGCCGCCTGCGGGGCGGGCAGACGGGTCGACCCAACGGCTGGTGACGACCTTGCCGCGGGTATAGAAGTGCACGCCCTCCGGCCCGTAGGCGTGCGAGTCACCGAACAGTGAACGCTTCCAGCCTCCGAAGGAGTAGAAGCCTGCCGGCACCGGGATGGGCACGTTGACGCCGACCATCCCGACCTCGACGTCGTCCTCGAACCGCCGGGCGGCGCCGCCGTCGTGGGTGAACACGGCCGTGCCGTTGCCGTAGGGGTTGGCGTTGACGAGAGCCACAGCCTCGGCGTATGTGTCGACCCGGACGACGCAGAGCACCGGGCCGAAGATCTCCTCGGTGTAGATCTCCATGTCCGGCCTCACGTGGTCGAAGAGGGTGGGCCCGAGCCAGAACCCGTCGGCCGCGCCGTCCGGTTTCACCCCACGTCCGTCCACCACGAGCCTGGCCCCCGCGCCCTCGCCTTCATCGACGAACGAGGCGACCCGGTCGCGGTGGGCGCGGGTGATCAGCGGCCCCATGTCCGGCGGGTCCTCACGGTCGGCGCTGCCGTCCCCGACCCGGATCCGCCGTGTGCGATCGGCGATACGGGCGACGAGGTCGTCGGCCACAGGGCCCACGGCGACCACCACACTGATGGCCATGCAGCGCTCGCCCGCGCTGCCGTATCCCGCGTTGACGGCCGCGTCTGCGGCCAGGTCGAGGTCGGCGTCCGGGAGCACGACCATGTGGTTCTTGGCCCCTCCGAGCGCCTGGACCCGCTTGCCGTGGGCAGCGGCTTCGGCGTAGACGTACTCGGCGATGGGAGTCGAGCCCACGAAGCTGACCGCGTCGACGTCGGGGCTGGCCAGGATCGTGTCGACGGCGGTCTTGTCGCCCTGCAGCACGTTGAACACCCCGTCGGGAAGCCCAGCCTCTTTCCACAGCTCGGCGAGCCACAGTGAGGCCGAAGGGTCCTTCTCACTCGGCTTGAGCACGACGGTGTTTCCGGCGGCGATGGCGATCGGGAAGAACCACATGGGCACCATGGCCGGGAAGTTGAACGGGCTGATGATGGCGGCCACGCCCACGGGTCTGCGGGTCGAGTGCACATCGACGCCGGTGGACACCCCGTGGGAGTGCCCACCCTTGAGCAGGTGGGAGATGCCGCAGGCGAGCTCGACGATCTCCTGCCCACGGCTGATCTCACCGAGCGCGTCAGAGTGCACCTTCCCGTGCTCGGCAGTGATGACGGTCGCGAGCTCCTCCCGTCGGGCGTGCAGCAGCTCACGGAAGGCGAACAGCACCTGCGTGCGACGGCTCAGGGAGGTGGCGGCCCACCCGGCGGCTGCGTCACGCGCTGCGGCGATGACCCGTTGGGCATCTTCCGTGCTGGCCAGCGCCACGCGACCGGCGACCTCCCCGGTGGCCGGGTTGGTGACGTCGGACCACCGTCCGCTGGACCCGTTGAGCCGCGCCCCGTTGGCCCAGTGGGTGATCGCTGACGTCTCGTGTCCTTCGCTGGCCATCCTCAGAATGTAGCGCCCGCTCGCCTCCTGCGCCGGGGCTCGGCCCAGGGTGGCACGGCGGGCGTCAGTGACCCTCCAGGCGCTTGATGCGAGTGTCGTGGTCGCGGATGAAGAGACTGACGAGCATGGCGACGAAGGTGACCAGGTAGATCTGACCGATGATCGCCAGAAAGTTGGACAACAGCCGGTGCGCCTCGGCCACGGGCGCCAGGTCTCCGTACCCCACCGTCGTCACCGTGGTCAGCGCGAAGTACATGTACGAGGTCGTCGGCTCCACCGACCCGAAGAAGTGCCCCGCCTCGATGTCGTTCAGCGTCAAGAAGACGTAGTAGAAGGCGATCGGGATGAGCAGGTAGGCCGAGATCGCGCCCAACAGGGTCCCCACCGTGACCTCTCGGTGCTGGACCAGGCGGCGCACGGTCACGACCGGCGCGAGGACGGCCAGCAGCAGGACCGCGATCGGTGCCGTGGCCAGCCGGCCAGGCTTGGGGGTGAACGCCGGGACCAGCTCGAGCACCACCAGCGCCACCAGGACCAGCACCCCCGCGCCGATGACGACATCGGCGCTGCGCTGCCACGGGCGGGCCACGCCGGCGGCTCGCATCGCCAACAGCATGGTGGCGCCGACCAGGACGGACGCGACGAGCGAGCCCGCCTCCGCCGCCGGGTCACGAAGCGGCTCGGACAGGTCCACCAGGCTGAGCAGCACCACCGTGGCGACGGTGAAGCCGAGCAGCAGCCCGAACCGGTCGACGTAGGGCGAGCCGTCGTCGAACAATGGCGGTAGGCGTCGGGTCATCGCAGTCCCCCAACCCCGTCCTGCTGCTCCACCAGTCACCCGCAAGGCATTCGGTGCCTCGGCCGTGGGAGAAGAATACTGTGAGCACGAGACCGAGGCGAGGCCGCCGACTCCTCTCATTGCCGCAGGACGGTGGCGGCCTGCCGGCGCGAAGAGACCCCGAGCTTGTCGAGCACGGCGGCGACATGGTGGTCCACCGTGCGCTCCGAGACGACGAGGCGCTCGGCGATCTGGCCGTTGGTCAGGCCCTGGACGAGCAGGACGCCTACACCGTCTCGGCGGAGCAGTCGCTCGTGGGAGAGAAACATGTCGACATTCATCGTCGAGCGACAGATGCCTGGTGCTGGTGGGCCCTGCACTGCCTCGTCGGTGCGGGGCCGACGCGTGCCAGCGGGTGTGACGCCGCGCCGGGTCGCATAGCGTGGGCCGCAGCGCCCGGTCAGCCACTGCCGCGGCGACGCGCCATCGAACACCTTGAGGAGCGCCCATGCCTGTACTGGAGAAGTTTCAGCTCGTCGACCGGGTGGCTGTGGTCACCGGCGGCAACCGGGGTCTGGGGCGGGCCTTCGCCCAGGCCTTGGGGGAGGCGGGGGCGATGGTCGCGATCGTCGCTCGAGGTCGTGAGGCGAACGAGGTGGCCGTCGAGGAGCTGACCCAGGCGGGCATCGGCGCCCGGGCGTACGAGGCGGATGTCGCTGACCGTGAGACGTTGGCGTCCGCCGCGGAGCAGATCATGTCCGACTTCGGGCGAGTGGACGTCTTGGTCAACAACGCCGGGACGGTGGTGCACAAACCGTCGCTGGAGGTCACCAAGGACGAGTGGGACACGGTGATGCGGGTCAACGTGGACGGCGTCTGGAACGGGTGCCAGATCTTCGGCGAATACATGGTGCAGGCCGGTCAGGGTTCGATCGTCAACGTCGGATCCATGTCGGCGCTGATCGTCAACCGGCCGCAGTGGCAGCCGGCCTACAACGCCTCGAAGGCGGCGGTGCACCACCTGTCCAAGTCCCTCGCCGCCGAGTGGGCGCCCCACGGGGTGAGGGTCAACGCCGTGGCCCCGGGCTACGTGCGCACCGACCTGTCTCCGGTGGACGACCCCGACCTCAAGCCGCGCTGGATCGACGACGCTCCGCAGCAGCGTGCCGCCGACCCGGAGGAGATCGCGCCGGCCGTGGTGTTCCTGGCCAGCCCGGCATCCTCGTTCGTGACCGGCGCGGAGCTGGTCATCGACGGCGGGTACACGGTGTTCTGAGGACGTGCCTCACGACGGCTCGTCCGCAGTTTCGCCCTGGCCAACGGCCAGGGGCAGCGCGACACCGGCGTCGCGCGCGGCATCGTTCAGCAGGGCTCGGGGCTGGGGTTGTAGCCCGTGACCCTGGCCAGCAGAAATGAGCTTGGTGGCGATAGGCAGACCCATGCCCCGAGACCGATGAGCCCGATGCGAGCCACGATGGCCGGTTCTTTCGGTCGGTTCCTGGCAGGGAAGCAGTGCCAGAGGGGCCCACCCTGGTCGTGCCTCGATGTCTCGGGTCGGGGCGCTCACCCTGCCCTCGGCTCTGGAGTTGCGGATCTGGAAGCCTCTTGCCCCGGCGTCGTCGCGGTGCGGAGGAGCGGGTGGTAGGCGAGCACGGCTAGGACCAGCGCAGCCACGGCGACCAGACAGAAGCCGGCGGCGAGGCCCGCCGCGGCTCCCGGTGCGCCCGTCAGCACCATCGCGACTCCCATGCCGGCCACCGAGGAGGCCAGCAGCGCGCACCATCCGACCATGGGGGCCAG
>NZ_DATFMA010000099.1:0-9019 GCF_035267225.1 Ornithinimicrobium sp. | reverse complement strand
CACGGTCGCGACGAGCTCGCGGCGATCCTGCGCGCGCCGCAGCGTCCGCCCGGCTGGCGTCCCGGTGACTGGTAGGTCGTTCTTCCCCTCAACGTTCTACTCAACGTGCGACTCGGCATACTCAGCCGCCCCGCACCCCCTCTCGCGCACACCGTTCGTCCGCCGGGCAAGCAGATCCGCCAGGCGAGATGGACGGAGCCTCAGTATCTCTTTGACCTCTCCGAGTGGGGAGCCGACGATGTCTGGGAGCTCATCGACATCGGCTGTGAGGCGGTGTTCACGGGTGGTGAGGTGCCGACACCGCTGGCATCGGGCGAGGGCACGGTGAGGTGGATCGAGCAGGACAGCAACGAGAGCACCGGCAAGGTCGTGGGCAGTGGGAGCGTTCGGGGCGACTTGGTCGACGACTCTGGGCAGGTGTACCGAGTCCAGGGGCGGTACCAGGACGTCTTCATCCCAAGCGAGCCGGGGAGCGAACCCAACAATGGAAAGCAGACGCTCACGGTGCGCCAACGCTGAGCCCGCTCCCGGTGTCACGATGGGGTGATGCCTGACCGGGTCGCCGACGCGATGGAAGCCGCGCCCCGCGCGGCCTTCCTGCCCCGGTCGCAACGGCACCGTGCGGACTCCGACGAGGCGCTGCGGATCGGCGACGGGGCCACCTGCTCTCAGCCCACCACCGTGCGTCACATGCTCGAGATGCTCGAGCCCCGGGCGGGCGACCGCGTGCTCGACGTGGGGTCGGGATCGGGGTGGACCTGCGCCCTGCTGGCCCACCTGGTCTCTCCTGGTGGGTCGGTGCGCGGGGTGGAGCTGATCCACCGCCTTGTCACCACGGCGAACCGGCGACTGGGGGCTCAGGGGGTGAGCAACGCGTCCGTGTTGCCCGCTGTGGAGGGGGTGCTCGGCCTGCCCGACGATGCGCCCTTCGACCGCATCCTGGTCAGCGCGATGGCCGGATCGTTGCCACCGTCGTTGGTCGACCAGGTGGCTGTCGGTGGCCGGATGGTCATCCCGGTGGACGGTCGGATGCTGCGGGTCGACCGCCGCGAGGACGGCGTGGAGCAGCACGCCGAAGGGCGCTACCGCTTCGTACCGTTGCAGGGCGGTTGAGCGCTCCGAGCGGCCGAGCGCGTGGGCGGGACAGCCCACTCGACGATGGTGGCGCCACCGTTGACATCGCTGGCGGTCAGCGGGAAAGTGGGATATGGCGCACTATCGGTACCGTTGCGGCACACACGGACTGCTCGATGTCAGCCGCCCGATCGGTACCGCCGCCGCCCACGAGCCGTGCCCGACCTGCAGTTCTCCGAGCAACCGGGTCTTCACCCCACCGCTGCTCAGCCGGGCTTCTACCGGAGTGAGCGCGGCGATGGAGCGCGCCGAGAAGTCATCGGACGTTCCTGAGGTTGTCGACGCTCTTCCCCGGCGGCCGCAGACCCACAAGCCCCTGCCCACCAACCCGGCGTGGGCATCGCTTCCCCGACCCTGAAAGGAGGGGAGTCGTCCCGCCGACCCTCGGCGCGGACGTGAAAGGAGGCCACCATGGCCAGCGTGGGGCTGCTCTACGTCGGGGCAGTGCTGTTCATCAACGGGCTGATGCTGTTGGGCCTGGTAGACCCGAAGTCGGTCATCCCGATCAACATCTTCGTGGGCCTGTTGCAGGTCCTCACTCCTACCTACCTCATCTTCACCGCCGCCGGCGACAGTGCGGTCATCCTCAACGCCTCGGGGCTCTACCTGTTCGGCTTCACCTACCTCTACGTCGCCTTCAACCAGTGGATGGGTCTCGACGGCTCCGGGCTGGGATACTTCTCGCTGTTCGTCGCCATCTGCGCCCTCGTCTACTCGGGGATCAACTTCATCCAGTTCGACGACGCGGCCTTCGGTGTGATCTGGCTGCACTGGGCGCTGCTGTGGGGTCTGTTCTTCCTGGTGCTGGGCCGAGGACACGACGAGCTAGCTCGGTTCACCGGGGCGGTGTGTGCCACCCAGGGGTGGGTCACCGGAGCGATCCCAGCTTTCTTGCTCATGACCGACCGCTGGGCTGACGTCAGCTCGTTGCTCGCGGTGCTCCTCGCCGTGATCGGAGTCGTCGGCTTCGGTGCGCTCTACCCGGTCATGACGCGGGGCGAGCGTCGGGAGGTGGTCGCCACCGGATGACCGCTCGCCTTCCCCAGCCTCCCCGGACCGGACCCGAAAGGACGCATGATGCCCACGAACCTCTTCCCCCTCGACTCGTCCAAGAAGTTCACCGACCAGGAGAAGATCGGACACAACCGCTGGCACCCCGACATCCCCGCAGCCGTCACCGTGAGGCCGGGGGAGTCGCTGCGAATCGACTGTCGCGAGTGGTTCGACGGGGCCATCGTCAACGACGACTCGGCGGACGACATCCGTGACGCCCCACTGGACACGGTGCACGTGCTCTCCGGGCCCTTCGCCGTCGAAGGGGCCGAGCCCGGCGACCTGCTCGTCGTCGACATCCTCGACGTGGGCCCGATTCCGCAGGAGGACAGTGGACCCCTAGCCGGTCAGGGATGGGGCTACACCGGGATCTTCGCCCGGAAGAACGGTGGCTCCTTCCTGGTCGACCAGTTCCCCGACGCCTACAAGGCGATCTGGGACTTCTCGGGGCAGACAGCCACGTCGCGGCACGTGCCCGAGGTCTCCTTCACCGGAATCGTGCACCCGGGCTTGATGGGCACCGCGCCATCGGCTGACCTCCTGGCTCGGTGGAACGCGCGCGAGGGAGCCCTCATCGACACCGAGCCAGACCGCGTGCCACCGCTGGCCCTGAGGCCCCTGCCGAAGGACGCGATCCTGGGTGAAGTCAACTCCTCGGACGTCGACCGCGTGGCCGGCGAGGCAGCACGAACCGCACCGGGCCGGGAGAACGGCGGCAACCAGGACATCAAGAACCTCACCAAGGGGAGCCGGATCTTCTATCCGGTCTTCGTCCCCGGAGGCAACCTGTCCTTGGGCGACCTGCATTTCTCCCAGGGTGACGGTGAGATCACCTTCTGCGGGGCCATCGAGATGGGCGGCTTCATCGACCTGCGTCTGGATGTGCTCAAAGGCGGGATGGAGACCTACGGCGTCGGTGAGAACACCATCTTCATGCCCGGCAACACGGACCCGCGGTACTCCGAGTGGCTCGCTTTCTCCGGGGTGTCGGTCACGCTTGACGACACCCAGCGGTACCTGGACTCCCAGCTGGCCTACCAACGGGCATGCCTGCATGCGATCGACTACCTCACGAAGTTCGGCTACAGCCCCGAGCAGGCCTACCTGCTGCTGGGCGCGGCGCCGATCGAGGGCCGGTTCTCCGGCGTCGTCGACATTCCGAACTCGTGCGCGACGGTGTACCTGCCGACCGCGATCTTCGACTTCGACGTGCGGCCCGGCCCTGGGGGGCCGCACCAGATCGACCCCGGGATAGGAGCGCCGCACTCGGCCTTCTGAGCCCGCCAGTTCTCCGGCAGGCTGTGTCAGGTCGACGGCACAGCCTGCCGGGCAGCGTGATGCGGGTTGACGTGAGGTCAATCCTGCTTCACAATCAGTGGGTGATCTTCTCGCTCGTACTCATTGCTCAGGACGCGCCCTGAGCTGAGAAGTTCACGCGCGTCCCCCCTCGTCAGCCTTACGGCGGAGGGGTTTTTTGTTGCCTGACCTGAATGACCGACCGCCGATCGACCGACGATTGAGGACCTGCCTGACATGAGCACGGTGACCCGCCCCGAAGCGAGCCCGAGCGGCCAACAGACGCCGCTGACCGGCGCTGAGACCCTCGTCTCCACCCTGGAGCGGGTCGGGGTGGAGCACGTGTTCGGGCTCCCCGGTGGAGCCGTCCTCCCGCTGTACGACGCGCTGTACCACGCCACGTCGTTGCGGCACGTCCTCGTCCGTCACGAGCAGGGTGCCGGCCACGCCGCCCAGGGGTACGCCGCCGCCACCGGGCGCGTCGGGGTCTGCATGGCGACCAGCGGCCCGGGCGCCACCAACCTCGTCACCCCGCTGGCCGACGCCAACATGGACTCCGTGCCCATGGTGGCCATCACCGGCAACGTGCCGAGCGCGAACATCGGCTCGGACGCGTTCCAGGAAGCCGACATCCGCAGCATCACCATGCCGGTGACCAAGCATTCGTTCCTGGTCACCGACCCCAACGAGATCGCGGCCACCGTGCGCAGCGCCTTCCATCTGGCCAGCACCGGGCGCCCCGGGCCGGTGCTGGTCGACGTGTCCAAGGACGCCCTGGCCGCGTTGGTCGACCCGGAAGCGGCCATTCAGGTGCCGATGCGCGGCTACCACCCGATCACCGCTCCGGCGCCGGAGGCGGTGCGCGACGCGGTGGAGCTGATGCTGTCGGCGCGCCGGCCCGTCCTGTACGTCGGCGGCGGCACCATCCGCGCCGACGCCCATCGCGAGGTCGCGGCCCTGGCCGAGCTGACCGGCATCCCGGTCGTCACCACCCTGATGGCGCGCGGAGCCTTCCCCGACAGCCACCCGCAGCATCTGGGGATGCCGGGGATGCACGGCACCGTCGCGGCCGTCGCCTCGCTGCAGAAGTCCGATCTGCTCGTGTGCCTGGGTGCGAGGTTCGACGACCGGGTGACCGGCGCGCGCGACTCCTTTGCCCCGCACGCCAAGGTCATCCACGCCGACATCGACCCGTCCGAGATCGGCAAGAACCGGGCTGTCGACGTGGCCCTGATCGGTGACGCCAAGATCACGCTGACCGCGCTGGTGGCCGAGTTCACGGCCCGGACGGCTCGCGGTGCTCAACCGGACTACGAGGACTGGGTCTCGGCCTGCATCCGGTGGAAGGCGCGCTACCCGGTCGGGTACGACACCCCGCACGACGGCGAGCTGGCCCCGCAGTACGTCATCCAGCGCCTGGGCGAGATCGCCGGCCCGGACGCCATCTACGCCTCCGGGGTCGGCCAGCACCAGATGTGGGCCAGCCAGTTCGTGCAGTACGAGCGTCCGCGGACCTGGCTCAACTCCGGTGGCCTGGGAACCATGGGGTACGCCGTGCCCGCCGCGATGGGCGCCAAGGTCGGCAGCCCCGACAGCACCGTCTGGGCGATCGACGGTGACGGCTGTTTCCAGATGACCAACCAGGAGCTGGCCACCTGTGCGGTCGAGGGCATCCCGATCAAGGTCGCCATCATCAACAATGCCGCGCTGGGCATGGTGCGGCAGTGGCAGACCCTGTTCTTCGCCGAGCGCTACAGCGCCTCGGGACTGCCGTCGATGCAGGTGCCCGACTTCGTCACCCTCGCCCAGGCCTACGGCTGCGTCGGACTGCGCTGCGACAACCCTGCCGACGTCGACGCCACCATCGAGAAGGCCATGGCGGTGGATGACCTCCCCGTGGTCGTGGACTTCCGGGTTCACCAAGACGCCATGGTGTGGCCGATGGTGCCCGCCGGAACCAGCAACGACGCGATCCAGTACGCCCGTGAGCTCGCGCCGAACTTCGACGAGGACGACTGATGTCCCCGCGTCCAGCCCTGCGTCCCTCACCCACCGCAGCACCCCACCGAAAGATGAGCCGATGAGCCGTCACGCACTGTCCGTCCTGGTCGAGAACAACCCCGGAGTGCTGGCGCGCGTCTCCGTGCTCTTCGCGCGCCGCAGCTTCAACATCGACCACCTCGTGGTCGGCCCCACCGAGGACCCGAAGGTCTCCCGGATGACCATCGTGGTCAACGTCTCCAGCGAGCAGCTGCACAAGGTGACGTCGCAGCTGGACAAGCTGATCGAGGTGATCCACATCGAAGAGCTGGACGACGCGGCCTCGATCCGAGAACGCCTGTGGGCGATCAACGACAACGGCCCCCGCCCGGTGGGCGCGATGGCCGCCGCCTGGGGCTAGACCGGCGCGTTCTCGGCATACTGTGTGACCTGCGGGTCCTGCTGACCCGCGGCACCCTCCCATCCGCGACCTGTTCACCAGACCCGTTCGAAGGAGCTCCTTCACCCATGGCCACGATGTACTACGACGATGACGCCGACCTCAGCCTGATCCAGGACCGCGCAGTGGCGGTGCTGGGCTACGGCAGCCAGGGCCATGCGCACGCGCTGTCGCTGCGCGACTCCGGGGTCGACGTGCGGGTGGGCCTGGCTGAGGGCAGCTCCTCGCGGGCCAAGGTCGAGGCCGAGGGGCTGCGCGTGCTCACTCCCGCCGAGGCGTGTGCCGAGGCCGACCTCATCATGATGCTGGTGCCCGACCACGTCGCCCGGCACGTCTACACCGAGTCGGTCGAGCCGAACCTCGAGGAGGGGGACGCGCTCTTCTTCGGGCACGGGCTCAACATCCGCTACGGCTACATCACGCCGCCGAGCAACGTCGACGTGTGCATGGTCGCGCCGAAGGGACCGGGCCACCTGGTCCGCCGCGAGTACGTCGACGGACGCGGAGTGCCGGTGCTCGTCGCCGTCGAACAGGACGCGTCGGGCCACGCCTGGGACCTCGCCCTGTCCTACGCCTCGGCCATCGGGGGGCTGCGCGCAGGCGGGATCAAGACGACCTTCACCGAGGAGACCGAGACGGACCTGTTCGGCGAGCAGGCCGTGCTGTGCGGTGGCCTCTCGAGCCTGATCATGAAGGGCTTCGAGACCCTTACCGAGGCCGGCTACCAGCCGGAGGTCGCCTACTTCGAGTGCCTGCACGAGGTGAAGCTCATCGTCGACCTCATGTACGAGGGCGGCATCGCCAAGCAGCGCTGGTCCGTCTCCGACACGGCCGAGTTCGGCGACTACGTCTCCGGCCCGCGGGTCGTCGACGACCAGGTCAAGAAGAACATGCAGGCCGTGCTAGAGGACGTGCGCAACGGCTCCTTCGCCCAGCGGTTCATCGACGACCAGGAGGCGGGCGCGCCGGAGTTCCGCCGGATGCGCGAAGAGGGCGCGGCCCACTCGATCGAGGCGACCGGTAAGCAGCTGCGCGGGATGATGGCCTGGGTGAAGTCCGACGACGACTACGTGGAGGGCTCGGCGGCACGATGACCGACGTCGACGACCGACCTGGCACCGTTGGGTCCGCTGCTCACGGGCGGTCCGCGGATGGCGAGACCACGGGGGCTGATGTGAAGCCGCGGAGCCGCGACGTCACGGACGGTCTGCGCAGCACCGCCTCTCGCGGCATGCTGCGCGCGGTCGGGATGGGCGACGAGGACTGGGCCAAGCCGCAGGTCGGCGTGGGCAGCTCGTGGAACGAGATCACTCCCTGCAACCTGCCCCTGGACCGCCTCGCCCAGTCGGTCAAGGACGGCGTGCACGCCGCCGGCGGCTACCCGCTGGAGTTCGGCACCATCTCCGTTTCGGACGGCATCTCGATGGGCCACGAGGGCATGCACTTCTCGCTGGTCTCGCGCGAGGTCATCGCCGACTCGGTCGAGACGGTGATGGGTGCCGAGCGCCTCGACGGCTCGGTGCTCCTCGCGGGCTGCGACAAGTCGCTGCCCGGCATGCTCATGGCGGCGGCTCGGCTGGATCTTGCCTCGGTGTTCGTGTACGCCGGGTCGATCCTGCCCGGGCAGGCCAAGCTCTCCGACGGCTCCAGCCGCGAGGTCACCATCATCGACGCGTTCGAGGCCGTCGGGGCGTGTTCGCGAGGCCTGATGTCGCGGGAAGACGTCGACGCCATCGAGCGGGCGATCTGCCCCGGCGAGGGTGCCTGCGGCGGGATGTACACCGCCAACACCATGGCGGCCGCCGCGGAGGCTCTCGGAATGGCGCTGCCCGGCTCGGCGGCTCCGCCGGCCACCGACCGCCGCCGCGACGGCATTGCCCGCCGCTCCGGCCAGGCCGTGGTCGGCATGCTGCGCACTGGCCTGACGGCTCGCGACATCCTGACCAAGGACGCCTTCGAGAATGCGATCGCCGTGGTCATGGCTCTCGGAGGCTCCACCAACGCGGTGCTGCACCTGCTGGCCATCGCCAACGAGGCTGAGGTCGAGCTCACGCTGGCCGACTTCGCCCGCATCGGCGCGCAGGTGCCCCACCTCGCGGACGTCAAGCCGTTCGGCGCTCACGTCATGACCGACATCGACCGGATCGGCGGCATCCCGGTGGTGATGCAGGCGCTGCTCGACGCTGGCCTGGTGCACGGTGCCGCGATGACCGTCACTGGGAAGACGCTGGCCGAGAACCTCGCCGAGCTCGAACCGCCCCAGATCGACGGCACCGTGCTGCGCGCGATGAACGACCCGATCCACGCCACGGGAGGGCTGACCATCCTGCACGGCTCGCTCGCCCCGGAAGGAGCGGTGGTCAAGTCGGCGGGCTTCGACTCCGACGTGTTCGAGGGCACCGCCCGGGTCTTCGAGGGCGAGCAGCTGGCCCTCGACGCGCTGGCCGACGGCACCATTACCGGGGGTGACGTGGTGGTCATCCGCCAAGAAGGACCTCGCGGCGGGCCGGGCATGCGCGAAATGCTCGCCATCACCGGTGCGATCAAGGGCGCCGGCCTGGGCAAGGACGTGCTCCTGATCACCGACGGTCGCTTCTCCGGCGGTACCACGGGTCTGTGCGTCGGACACATCGCCCCCGAGTCGGTGGACGGCGGGCCGATCGGCTTGTTGCGCGACGGTGACCGGGTGCGGCTTGATGTTGGCACCGGAACCCTCGACGCCCTGGTCGACGAGGAGGAGATGAGCACCCGCCGCGACGCCTGGACGCGACCCGAGCCGGTGGAGCGCGCGCGCCGTGGCGTGCTGGCCAAGTACGCGGCCCTCGTCGGGTCGGCGTCGACGGGTGCCGTCACGCACTGACGGCGTGCTTCGCGGCCGGCCCGGTTGGGCCGGCGGTTGGGCGTGGTCATGGTCGTTGCCAGTGCACGACGTGGTCGGGCCCGATGGTGGCGGTGAGGTCTCGTTGATGGACGAGGGTGTGGTGTCGCCGGCAGAGTAGGGCGAGGTTGTTCAGGTCGGTGTGTCCGCCGCGGGAGAACCACTCGAGGTGGTGGGCGTCGCACCAGTGGGGTGGGACCGAGCATCCGGGGTAGGTG
>NZ_DATFMA010000098.1:0-3592 GCF_035267225.1 Ornithinimicrobium sp. | reverse complement strand
CTCGACATCCTGGCCGACCTCACGTTCGGCTCCGGGCGAAGCCTGGTCTTCAGCCGGACCAAGCGCGGGGCCAAGAAGATGGCCAGACAGCTCAACGAGCGCGGTGTCCCCTCCGTCGAGCTGCACGGCAACCTGGCCCAGAACGCCCGCACCCGCAACCTGCAGGCTTTCCACTCGGGAGAGGCTCCGACCCTGGTCGCGACGGACATCGCGGCCCGCGGCATCCACGTCGACGACGTCGGGCTGGTGATCCATGCCGATCCGCCGGAGGAGCACAAGGCCTACCTGCACCGCTCGGGTCGCACGGCCCGGGCCGGTGCCTCGGGTCGGGTCGTGACGTTGATGACGGACGAGCAGGTCCGCGATGTCCAGGTGCTGACCAAGAAGGCCGGCGTCACCGCGACGACGACCCGCGTCCGGATGGGGCACCCCGTGCTCCGCGAGCTCGCGCCGCGCGCCGAAGGCAGCCCGGCCCCGGTGCCGGTAGGCGCCCCGAGCGCGGAGGCCGCGGGCGGGCAGCCCCGGACGGCTGCGCATGCCGGGCGGCGCAGTGGCGGTGGGCGCTCTGGTGGTCAGCGTTCTGGTAGCCGACGCTCCGCTGCTCCGAGGTCCGGTGGCCGTCGATCTGGCACTCGTCGCTCCGATGGACCTCGCCAAGGCCGATGACCGAGGTGGACCTTTACTCACCCTTCTCGCCGGTGAAGAGCAAGTACTCCCAGCCCATCACGAGACGGTCTCGCCCA
The DNA here is from genome assembly GCF_035267225.1 of Ornithinimicrobium sp. Lineage (GTDB taxonomy): Bacteria > Actinomycetota > Actinomycetes > Actinomycetales > Dermatophilaceae > Ornithinicoccus. The sequence goes on along the minus strand of NZ_DATFMA010000098.1, from coordinate 2,849 downwards.
CGGTTGTGGCGGCGCGCGAGCTCGGCAAGGTCGAGGTCGAGCTCCGCAGCCCGGGCTGGGTCCTCGGCGAGCCCCCGGTAGATGGCGACGGTGGGGCCGTAGTTCGCCTTGAAGTAGTCCCTGAACTCCTCCGGCGATGCGAAGCGGTCGACGATGACCTCGTGGCGGGTGAAGGTCGCGTCCTTCACCCTGTCGCCCAGTAGCTCTCGGACGTGGTCCTCGCGACCCCACAGCGGCGGAGGTTGCGCACCCGGTGGTGGTACGGGGGCATAAGGCTTCATGGCCGCGAACATCTCCCCGATGAAGCCCTCTGGCGTCCAGCTCAACAGGGCGATGGTGCCGCCGGACCGGCACACGCGAACCAGTTCATCGGCGCTGGCCTGATGGTGCGGGGCGAACATGACTCCGACGCACGAGAGCACCGTGTCGAACTCGTCGTCGGCGAAGGGCAGGGCCTCCGCGTCGCCCTCACGCCATTCCAGCTCGGTGCCCTGGCTCGCGGCGTGGCGGCGCCCGTGCTCCAGAAGGTCAGGAGTGAGGTCACAGGCCACCACCTTGGCACCGGCCAGCGCCGCGGGGATGGCGGCGTTGCCGGACCCGGCGCCAACATCCAGCACCCTGTCGCCGAGTCCCACCCTACTCGCCTTGACCAGGAGCGCCCCCAGTTCTGGGATGACCTGTTCGGCTACCGCAGGGTAGTTTCCCATGGCCCACATGGCGCGGTGCCTGGCTTTCAGCGCCCGGTCGGCCTCGGCTTGTTCTGGCGCCGCGCTCATGACAGGTCCCGCAGGGCGCACGTGGCTTCACCGGGCACGGGGGCGACGATGCCTGTTCGCGCCGGCCTTCTGGGGTCGAGAGTGACCATGTCCGAACCTCCTCGCTTGGACAACCGCTGACGCTTGTGAGCGTAGGCCGGTGGTCTGTGACGCCGCCTGTGATGAGAGCAAACGTGGCAGTATCGGCGGATGGACCAGGGGTTGTCGATCCACCTGCTGGGTCCTCGGCCGCGAGTCCTCTCGGGGAGACATCCGCGGCCATCGCCGCGAGGTCGCAAAGCGTGGGCACTGCTGGCCTATCTCCTCACTGCCGAGACTGCCCCGAGTCGGCGATGGCTCGCTGAGCTGCTGTTTCCGGAAGCGGATGATCCCCTCAACGCGCTCAGCTGGAATCTGACGCAGCTCCGCACGCTTCTGGGGCAGGAGTCGAGCGTCTTCGGAGATCCTGTCGTGCTGAGTCTGCCGCCTGGGTCCTTCGTCGACGTTCACGCGCTCACGGCCGGCACCTGGAGGCAGGCGGTGAAGGTCCCTGGTCTCGGTCAAGATCTCCTGCAGGGCAGCACCTTCGCAGGATGTCCTGGTCTGGAGGTCTGGCTTCTGGTGACCCGCAGACGACTGGCAGGAGCCGCTGACGGCGTGGTGCGCGAGGCGGCGAGGGCGAGCCTGGCTGCAGGCGACGGGGCACAGGCGGTGGAGCTCGCCAGTCGGCTCGTTGCCGCGGACCCCCTCGATGAGGACGCGCAGGAGATTTTGGTCAGGGCTTACGCGGCGACTGGTGACCAGACAGCCGCGGAGACACAACGGGATGCCTGTATCGCGCTGTTCCGGCGCGAGATCGGGTCCGACCCAACGGGGGCCGTGATTCACGCGGCGAGCCCCGCGCGAACGCGAAGGGTCCTCCCGGGGCGGGCGGCGACACGAGCGTCCACGACGGCCGCGCTCGAAGCAGGAGTGGGTGCGCTCGACGCGGGAGCCGTCGATGCGGCGATCGGGCTGCTGCGCCAGGCGGTGGCTGAGTCGCGGGAGCTCGACGACGGTCCCCTTGCGGTTCAGAGCCTGATCGCGCTCGGCTCGGCGCTGGCTCACAGCGTGAGGGGTCGCGACGGCGAGGCCGCTGGGTTTCTGCACGAAGCGATCGGCGTAGCCGACGGAGTCGGGGCCCCGGGGTCCGCAGCTCGGGCGCATCGCGAACTGGGCTACATCGAGGTGCTGCGGGGTCGGTACGACCGAGCTCAGCTGTGGCTACACAGCGCCGAGACTCTGGCCGACGAGAACGCCACCGAGCATGCGTGGGCCAGGGCCGTGCGGGGCGTGGCGTTGACGGACCTGGGCCGCTACCGCGACGCCCGCATCACCTTGGACACGGCACTGCACCTCGCCGAGGCGGGCCAGGTCGGCCACGTCGAGGCATGGGCGTGGACGTTCAGGGGGAGACTGCACCTGCTTCGCAGGGAGCTCGAGGAGGCTCGCGAATGCCTCACTGCCGGGCTCTCTTGCGCGCACTCCCTTCGCTGGACCGCTTTCGTGCCACTGCCCGAGATATTGCTGGCCGAAGTCGACTTGCTGGACGGCAGGGTGGATGCCGCTGCTTCCGCCTACGAGCACGCACACGCAATGGCTTTGCAGCTGGAAGATCCGTGCTGGGAGGGTGGCGCTGCTCGTGGTCTGGGCCTGGTGGCAGCCTACCGCGGGGACACGTCGACAGCCCGGCAATGGATCACCCGGGCTCGTCAGCGCTGTACACGCCTGCCTGACGCCTACCTCTGGGTAGAGGGCTATTGCCTCGATGCCCTGTGCGCACTTGCCGTCGAGCACTACCCGGCGGAAGCCAGGCAATGGATCGACGACCTCGAGGCACTCGCCACCCGTACCGGTATGCGAGAGCTCGTCGTGCGCGCCTACGCGCACCGAGGCAAGCTCGGCGACCCCCACGCGGCCCGAGCAGCGCGCCAGCTGACCGTGGAGGTCGACAACCCCGCCCTCGGGGCGCTGGAGTAGGTGGGCCTTCGGCCACCGTCTGCTCGACAGCGATCGCGTGGATGGTGTGCCGCACGACAGTGAGCCAGTCAGACC
>NZ_DATFMA010000097.1:0-42101 GCF_035267225.1 Ornithinimicrobium sp. | reverse complement strand
TCTGATGTGGGTTGAGGCTGTCAACCCATTGCCGTGTGCCGGTGTGGTCGGCGCGTCGTGTGATCCGGGCGATGAGTTCGCCTTCGACGGCGAGGACCTGGGGCGAGGTGAGGGATCGAACGTGCTCAGGGACATCGGGCCGGGCCAGCAGCGGAGTACAACGTGCGACGGCCCGGGAGGTGATGTCCTCCGCCAGCTCGATCCGAGCGGCGGGCTCGGCGACCAGTGCGGTCTGAACCAGGAGCACCTCGGTCTTCCCACGAATGTCGGCGGTGTTCCAGGCCGACCGGTTGGCGCCGAGCATCGAGACGACGAGCTCGGCGGCGGCGTCGCGGTCGATCCATCCCGGCAGCGTCCGCTCGAGGGTCACTGCGTGGGCCGGGTCGCGGTAGCCGATCTCGCTGAGCTCGGTGTTCCAGCGGTCGACGAGCTCGCGACCGTCCCTCGGGATGACCTTGTCGGGTCGTGCCTGCGCCCAGGCCCGACGGTCCCATCCCTCCCGTAGTCGAGGACTGGGCTCTTGCCCGGGATGGTCATGACGCCAGTCGGCCTCCAGCCGGTCCACGTTGCGGCGGATCTGCGCGGCTCTGGCGCTGAAGGCGCCAACGTACGACATGAGCTCACGGATCTCGCTTGTCTCGGGATCGACGGTGAGTCCGTGCGCAGCCAGCGCCGCCCGGAACTCCGGGTCGGTCGCGACGGCGGCGTGGCCGATGCCGTTGATGGCTTCGATGCTGTCTCGGATGCCGACGGAATGAATGCCCCGCCAGGCACCTGCCGCCCAGACGCGGGCGTTGATCTGCAGATGGAGGTGGCGGTGCGGGTCGCCGGCCCGAGACGTGTAGTGCCGGATCACTGCGCTTTCGATGGACTCGACAGGCACTTGGACCTGACGTCCGCGAGGGCCCACGCGGGTTGTCGCGTGGGTCGCAACCCAGCCAACGATCTCGGCGGCCGCCATGTCCTGGGCTCGGTCCAGAGCGGCGGAGACCTCCGGGTATAGAGCGGCCGCCAGCGACCAGGTCTTCGGTCCGTTGACGACCACCTCGACGAAGCGCAGCGCCTTGTCGTCCGTGCGAAGGCGACCCTTGAGAGTCATCGTCTCCACATCGAATCCGGCGACCCAACGCTCGTACACGTCCCCGGTCATGACGCCTACGGTGCGCGCGCCACTGGCGGTGGCGACCAGGCGCGCGGCGACGCCGCTGCCTTCGGCGAGGTAGTAGTCATCCGCCCGGGACCGGTCGCGTTCGACGTAGGCCCGGGCAGCCCCCGGCGCTCCGCGGTAGAACTTCACTCCGCCGTGCACCCAGACCACCGCCTCCACCGTGTCCGTCGACAACCAACGGACCCCTAGAAATGCCGCGTGGGCCGCCCCCAGGAGGGGCGGCCCATCTACGTCCTTCGTAGCATGCGTGCCGCGTCAAGAGGAGGGTTTCAGATGCCTCGCGGCCACGGGAATGAAGGAGATTCTAGGGACCGACGATGGTAGAAGACTGTCAATCAAGCGAGACAGAGTGAAAAGGCAGAGCATCGGTGACCTTGAGATATCCCGGATAGTGGGATCCTGGCTGTCTCAAGAGATCGCGCGGGCACGGCGAGGGCCATGCTGAGGAAGTGTCGCGATCACTCACCTCACAGCGGTGGGCTGTCCTCCGTAGAGTGTGGCGCGCACCGACCTCTCTTGCATGAAGGAGCCCACTGATGAGACCGACCTTGTCCTGGGGCGCGCCGATGGCCTTGGCTGCTTTGGCTCTCGCTGGGTGCGGAAGCAATGAACCTTCCGCAGAAGCAGAGCTACCTGAGCAAGTGACCGAAAGCGCGGAAGCGTCCACGTCCACCGCGGGACCGGAGGAGACCACCAAGGCGGAACCTGAAGCGGAGCAGGACCCGGAGCCTGAGCCAGCCGCTGACGAACCGGAGCGCAGCGACCGGGGGAACCTGGTCAAAGACATCGGTCAGGCTGCTGGCGTGACCGCTGAGGACGGGACACAATTGGTGAACTTCACGGTTACTGACATCCGTGTGGATCCGGAATGCACCGAAGAGGCCTTCCTTCAGGAGCCACCGGCCAATGGAAACTTTGTCGCGGTGGACATGGCCATTGAGACGTTGCCCGAACTAGCCGAACGCGCCGAATACGAGGCCTATGTGAACGTGTCGGAGTACTCGTTCTCCGTGTTCGGCCCGGACGGAATGCGAGACAACGACGTAGACGGGAACGGATTCTTCTGCTTGACCGACGCAGAGCAGTTGCCGCCCGAGATTGGGCCCGGGGAAAAGGTCAACGGCACAGTCGTGCTGGACACGCAATACACGGAGGGCACGGTCGTGCTCTCCGGAGACGCTTTCGGGGTGTACGACGGCGCCGGGTGGGAGTGGTCCTACGGCGAGTGAAGGCGAGCGGTCGGCGCTCTCGAAGCGTCGGTTCTCGTAGTTGGACGGAGGCTTGGTACTTTGGTACTTTGGGACCTAGGTACCCTGACCTCAGGTTTAGGAGACTCTGCCATGGCTACCGCTACTGCGCCGATCAAGGTTGACGCCGCAACTGACGAGCTCGTGTCGCACGCGGCTCACTTCATGTCCCGCTCGAAGAAGGACATCGTTGAGGCTGCCGTGCGCGAGTACATCGACGCGCACCGAGATGACATCAACGCTGGGATCAAGGCTGCGCTTGGCCAGCTCAACGGCACTGACGCTGCTGCAGTGTCGCTCGTGACCGGGCTCAGCACTGAGGAACTCCGCGACCTTGGTGGCCTGCCCAAGTAGCCGACCTCTGGTGCCTTCCGCTGGACCGTCGGAGTGAGCGGCTAGGTTCGCCGCATGGTCGCGGAACTGGCCGGCGTGCGCCCAACCAAGCGCTGCTTGAATGATCTTGAGGTTGAACTGCCAGACCTCGGGGTTCGCTTGGAGGAGATCGATCGGCCGATCATCGTGAGCGCCCAGGCGGTTCCGGAACAGCGAGACGCCGGTGGAGCGGAGCGCGTCGTCGCGCTCACTGACCGTGTCTGGTTCAAGGTCAAGACCAGCGATCAGCGCGCCGTTGTGACCGAGCTCCGCGACGCTGATCTGCCCGACGGGGTACACCCGAGTCGCGGAGCGTGGTGGATCGGTGGTGCGGGCCGACGCCAGGCGGACAGCGCGCAGCGTGACTTCTACGTCGCGCTGCAACGAGAGTGCACGACGGGAAGGACAGTCTCCTCGGCTCACCTACTCCCGACGGAATGGGACTGGAAGCGCCTCGCTGCGGAGCAGGCTGTCGCGTGGCGGCGCGAGATGAAGCGAATGGTAATCCGGCTCGTGGCGATGTCGCTGAAGTCTGGCCAGCTCGCAGTTGCCGAGTTCCTCAACCATCGGATCAAGGCTCTCGTCAAGGCAGACAACGGGCACGAGGCCTACCTGGCGATCATCGCCGAAGGAGTGCCGGACCCCCAGGTGTTCGCGTTGCTGCTTGACTGTGTCCCAGGCGTTCGGCCCGACGAGTGGCAGCCCGAACCATCGCCCCTGGCGGAGATGAACCCTGCCTCGGGCGAGATCATCTGGTCGACGCTGTTCTCGCCCAAGATCGCCGACGCGATCCTCGACCTGGACGGGGAGGACTGAGGGGGCGCGGTCCGCAAACAGTCCGCAAGAAGTCCGGCGGGGGCCGATTCTTGCCAACAACGTCCAATGGTCTGGAGAGCACGTTCTTCGAGGTCAGATGCCATTTTCCGGCCGTTTCAGGCGGCTGCCAACGACAGCCGAAACCCCGGTTTTCGTTCCGCTTCAACGTCTGAGCTCGCCCGCGTTCGACGCCGCCTTCCGGTGTCGTCCGGGGCTGGTGACCGGAACGTGTCGTCTCAGGGGGCGTTATCGAAATGTGACATTTGGGCCCAGTGTCGCGTACGGTCGTTCCTGTTCCCCTCGCTGGAGGGGCCCCGGTGGTGTCCCAGTCCTGTCACTGCCTCCGGGATGAACGCATGAGCCGCCGGACAGGGGCGGCGCACCCAGGGTTGGTTGCGGCATCTGACGATGCCCCTTGGGGTGCAGCATCCGAGATCTGAGCATGACTTGGATGCCGGGTGCCACGACGGCGCCGGAACCCGACAGCTGACCTCCCAGTCGCACACGAAAGAGAGATTCACCGTGCCCACAAACTCGCCCGGACGCCACCGCGCTCCTAGTCGACTGTCCTTCAAGCCCGCCGCTCGCGCATCGATGGTGGCCGCCGCCTCCACCGGTCTGCTGTTCGCGATGTCGGGCACGTCCCAGGCAACGCCCACCGGGGCGGAGCCCACCAGCTCGCCGGTCGCCGCGTCCGGCCTGGCCACCACCGGGGGAGCGTTCACCGCGACCCCGAGCGCCACGCTGCCTACCACCCCCTCCAGCTTCAGCACTGTTCGCTGGGGCGCGCGGGGCGGCAGCGTCAACACGATCCAGCGGATCGTGGGCACCGAGGTGGACGGAATCTTCGGCCCGAAGACCCATGCCGCCGTCAAGCGGTGGCAGGGCCGCAACGGCCTCGTCCAGGACGGCATCGTGGGCCCCCGGACCTCCGCCGCGATGGACCTGTCGAGCTCGTCCTCCGGTGACCGCTCGTCCTCGTCGGCTTCGCGCAGCAGCTCGCGATCCTCCTCGGGAGTGCTCGGGTACGCCGCGCAGTACACCGGCATCATGTACAGCTATGGCGGTTCGACGCCGGCCGGTTTCGACTGCTCCGGCTACACCTCGTACGTGTTCGGCAAGGCCGGCATCTCGCTGCCCCGCAGCGCCGCGGCGCAGCAGGCCGCGACGACGCCGGTCAGTAACCCGCAGCCGGGCGACCTGGTGTTCTTCGGTTCACCGGCGTACCACGTGGGCATCTACGCCGGCAACGGCCAGATGTATGACTCGGGCAAGCCGGGTATCCCGAGCCAGCTGCGCGACGTGTTCAGCGGGGTCAGCGGCTACGGGCGCGTCGGCTAGCTCGACTCCTCGGACCCAGGCAACACACGAAGGCCCTCGGCCCCCCGCGGGGCCGAGGGCCTTCGTGTGCGAGCGACAGGTTGGGCGCACCATCGGCTGATCGAGGTGCGCCAGCAGAGCGGTGCGACGTCAGTAGGGTCGGGGGTATGGTGCGCAAGCTGGCAGGCGTCGGTGTCCTTCTCGCCGCGGTTGCCGTGCTGTTCGGCGCACTGGGCCGAAGTCTGGCCCTGTCGACACCAGCGCCAGGCCAGCCGAGCCTTGCCCTCCTGCAGTTTGTGGTGGGAATCATCTCTGCGGTGCTGGTCACGATCGGCGCCATCCTGCTTGCCCTGGCTGTGCTGGCTTCGGTGACGCGTCGAGCCCCCATCCCCGGTAGTCCACCACGGTTGCTCTGGCTCGGGCTGGCCGTGGTCTTCGCGTCCGTCGCCGCGGAGGCCGGTGCCTGGTGGTTCGTGGGGGACCCGAACGCACCCTGGAGCAGCTGGATCCCGCTGGAAGCTGCGTGGACGCTCAGGCAGGTGGGGAGCGCGATGGTGGCCGTATGGTTGGCCGGACGCCTGGCTCACGGAGCCGGCGGCCCGAAGGCCGACCCTGCGCTGGGTGCCTCAACGAAACGACGAGCAGGCCGCTGACCGTGCGCGGCGAGCCGAGCCTGCAGCGAGACGCTCAGCCGGTCGCCCTCACCAGCTCGACCCCCGCGGCGCGCAGGTCCCGCCGCAGCGCGGTAGGCACAGCCGCGTCGGTGATCAGGACGTCCATGCTCTCGAGCGCCCCGAGCCGTACGAGTGCCGTCCGGCCGATCTTGCTGGCGCTGGCCAGCACGACCACCTTCTCGGCGCACCTCATCACCGCGGACTTGATGGGACGCTCCAGCTCCCGCTCCATATAGAGGCCGTCGGGGTCGAGGGCGGCGACCCCGACGAAGGCGGTGTTGGCCCGCAGGTCGGTCAGCGTCGCCACCGCGGAGTCGCCGACGAAGGCATGGCTGTCGTGCAGCAGTTCCCCGCCGAGGCCGATGGTGCACGCGGCAGGCAGGGACAGCGTGCGCTGCAGGACGGGGACCGAGTGCGTCACGATCTTCCCCGCGAAGGAGGAGGGCAAGGCCTGCGCCAGCGCCAGGCAGGTCGTCCCGGCGTCGATGACCACGGCGTCACCGGGGCGGATGAACCGCAGCGCCTTCTCGGCAATCGCGCGCTTCCCGTCGGACTCCGCCGTGACCCGGCTGAAGAACCCGGTGGTGTAGATGCCGCTGTGTGGCAGGCCGACCCCGCCGTGGACCACGCGCACGGCCCCCTGAGCGGCCAGCGGACGAAGGTCACGCCGAACCGTCATGTCCGAGACGTCCAGCACCGCGGCCAGCTCAGCAGTGGCGTAGAAACCGCGATGACGGAGCAGGTCCATGATCTGCTCTTGGCGCGCCGTCATGGTGGGAGCGACCGCTTCGATCTGACTCATACGACCGACCAGTCTACCGAGCCGACGTGCGGTCCCCGGCTGTGTGGCAGGAGACCGCGTCGTGCGCTCAACCCTTGACCGCCCCCGAGGTCAACCCGCGCACGAAGTACCTCTGCAGGCTCACGAAGACGATCATCGGAATGATGATCGACAGGAACGCTCCGGCCGTCACGAGCTCAGCCCCCTGACCCTGGGTGCCGAGCAGCTGCTGCAGCAACACGATGACCGTGGTGTTGCGCTGGTCCAGGAAGAGCTTGGCGATGAGCAGGTCGTTCCACACCCAGAGAAACTGCAGCGTCGCGAAGGCGGCCATGGCCGGCACGGCCATCGGAGCCACGAGCCGCCAGAAGGTCTGGAAGTGGGTGCAGCCGTCGATCTTGGCGGACTCGATCACGCTCGTCGGCAACGTGGCCATGTAGTTCCGCAGCACGTAGATGGCCAGCGGCATCCCGAACCCCGTATGCAGCAGCCAGACGGCGATGTAGTCGCCCGCGAGGTTGAGCCCGTTGGGACCCAGCAGGTCCAGCATGGGTGCGAAGGCGACCTGGATCGGGATGACGAGGATGCCGACGATGATGATGAAGAGCACGTCCTTGCCCGGGAACTTCATGAACGTGAACGCGTAGGCGGCGAACGCAGCGAACATGATCGGGATGATGGTGGCGGGGATCGCGATGACGATGCTGTTCACCAGGCCTCCGGCCATGTCCTGGCCGGTGAGCACCCCGCGGTAGTTGTCGAGGGTCCAGCCGGTGCCGAAGGGGTTGACCAGGGTCGACCACCACCCCGAGGTCAGGGCGTCGTCTCGGGTCCGGAAGCTGGTGATGAACAAACCCAGCGTGGGGATCGTCCACAGCACGGCGAGTGCGGTCATGACCACCATGGAGAACGGGCTGCGGGGACGACCGTCCTTGAGCTTCCCGGCGTTCACAGCCCAGCCTCCTCGCGGCGGAACGCCTTGATCTGGTAGTACATCACCGGCAGCACGGCGATCAGCAGCACGACGACGATCGCGGCCGCCTGACCGGCCTGGCGCGCATTGAACAGCTCCTTGAAGAAGAGGTTGGCGATGACCTCGGTCTTGAAGGAACCGTTGGTGACCACGTAGACGATGTCGAACACCTTCATCACCAGGATGAGCACCGTGATGTAGACGGTGATGATCGTCGTCTTGATCTGCGGCACAGTCACCCGCCAGAAGACCTGGAACTCGTTGGCGCCGTCGATGCGTGCCGCTTCCACCGTGTCCTGGGGGACTCCCTTGATCGCCGACGACAGCAGGATCATCGCGAAGCCGACCTGGAGCCAGATGAGGATGACCATGAGCAGGAGCGAGTTCAGCCTGCCGGCGGAGATGTTGAGCCAGGCCTGCGGCTCACCGCCGAGACCGGTGAACACGGCGTTCAGCAGCCCGGTCTGCGCCTCGCCCGGGGGTGAGTAGGCGTAGACCAGCGTGACCCAGATCGCCGAGGCACCGACGAACGAGATCGCCATCGGCAGGAAGATGAAGCCCTTCGCCGCCTTCTCCCCGGTCGCCGAGAGCTTGTCCGCCAACACCGCGACGATGACTCCGAAGACGACCGTCGCGGCCGGCACGACGATGATCCACAGCACGTTGTTGAAGATGGCCTGGAGAAAGGCTCCGTCGGCGAAGATCGCGCGGTAGTTCTCCAGACCGACGTAGGCCGTGCTCTCGCTGTTCGCGAACGAGTAATGAATGGTCTGGATCGTCGGGTAGATGAGGATGAGGACGACCAGGGAGAACCCGGGCAGGAGGAAGGCATACGGGATCAGGCCCCCGGAGAACCGTCGAGGAAGCGCCTCGATGAAGACGTTGAGAAAGGAGAACATCCCGAACGCGCCGCCGACTCCGGCGACGATGGCGACGGCGCCGATGCCGAGCCGGCCACCGAACCACTGCGGGTAGTAGGAGATCGCCAAGAACAGGTTGACGGCCACCCACACCGTGACCACCAGCCCCACGGCGCCGATCACCAGCTTGACCGGCTGTACCCCTTCGCCGGCGCTGGAGGTGCTCTTCTCCGTGGGCTCCGACTCCGAGCGCTGCGCCGGTTCCTGGGGCGCGGTACTGGTGGAGCTAGTCATTGGGCCAGCTCGCTTCGATGTCGTCGGTGACCTGCTTGCTGGACTTGTCTCCGCCCATCCACTGCACCATCCCGGACCAGAACGACCCGCCACCCACCGCGTTCGGCATCAGGTCGGAGCCGTCGTAGCGGAAGACATCCGCCTCGACCGCGATGGTGGCGATGTCCTTGGTGGTCTGGTTCGGGTAGTTGTCCATGTCGAAGGTGGTGTGCGGCGAGAGCCATCCTCCGGCCTGGGCCCATTTGTCCCCGAACTCGTCCGAGGTCAGGAACCGCATGACCTCCTTGGACTCGTCGTCGTTGCCGTTGAACAGCGCGGCCAGGTCGCCTCCACCCAGGATCGGCTGGCCCTTGAACCCGCCCTCGATCGGTGGGAGCACGTAGATGCCGACTCGGTCGTCGAGGTTCTTCTGCACGTTCGAGGGGTAGAAGGCGCTGGCGAAGTTGGCCTGTCGGTGCAGGTAGCAACCGGGAGGATCCTTGAACGCCGGGGTCATGGCGTCCTCGAACGGAGTGTTGAGCACGCCGTTCGCCCCCCCGAGCACGTTGCCCTTGCCTTTGACCACCTTCGCGAACTCATCGAAGGCCTCGACGACTCGCGGGTCGTTGAAGGGAATCTCGTGGGCCGTCCACTGGTCGTACACCTTCGGGCCGTGCAAGCGGAGCATGTACTCCTCGATCCAGTCCGTGCCGACCCATCCTGTGGCCTGGTCCGCCTGCCAGCCGATGCACCACGGAGCGGTGCCGTCGGCCTTGATCTGGTCGGCGACGCCGGTCAGCTCACCCATGGTGGCCGGGTCGGTCGAGTAGCCGGCGTCCCCGTAGGCGGGCTTCGGGTACCACACCAGGCTCTTGACCGTCAGCCGCATCGGGGCGCCGTAGACGCGGCCCTCGTACCGGCCCGCATCGAGGAAACCTTCGATCAGTGTCTGGTCCAGCGAGTCGTAGTCCAAGAAGGTGTCGATCGGCTGGACCTTGTTGTCGGCCGCGAGGTCCAGCACGCCACCGGGCTGAGGGAAGAGCCCGATGTCGGGAGCGTCGTTGGCCCCGACGCGCTGCTGGATGGTCGTGGTGAAGTCCGAGTCGGCCACGTACTGGATGTCGATGCCGGACTCGTCTTCGAAGGAGGCGATGGTCTTGTTGAACGCGTCCGCTTCCGACCCACCGAAGGCGCCCAGCAGCTCGACGACCCCGTCGTCGTCGGGGGAGCCTCCGTCGACGAACCCGCCCATCCCCTCCCCGCCGGAGCCCGAAGCCGCATCCGGATCCTGCAGGCAGCCGGCGCACCCCAAGGCGACGGCAGTGAGTCCGGCGGTGATGAAAAGGGTGGGTCGGCGCGCCATTGCGTCTCCTCAAGTGGATCACAGCCGAAACCCGGCTCGACTGATGCGTCTGACGGTAAGGTAACATCGGCTGAGCGAATTTCAACAGGGGATACGTCGATCCTCTGTGAGACAGGGTGAATCGAGGTCCGGACCGTTGCCACATGGCAGTCTGCTGGTCTTCGTGGGTGTCTGCACGATGGACACCATCGCCGCCGTGGACGGCTACCCCGAGCCGGACTCACGCTCGCTCGCCCGTGCCCTGGTTCGGGCCGGAGGCGGCCCCGCGGCCACCGCCGCCGTAGCCGCGGCACGACTCGGCTGTCAGACCTCGCTCATCAGCGCGGTCGGTGACGATGCCGATGGTCGGGCGATCATCGCCGAGCTGCAGGCCGAGGGGGTCGGGGTCGACGCCGTGCGCCAGGCCGCCGACGAGGCGTCCGGAGCCAGCTCGGTCACCATCGACCTGAAGCAGCACACCCGGGCGATCGTGAACCGCCCGCCGCCGTCGCTCGACGTCGACAGCCCGGAGGCCCGCGCGACGCTCGCGCGAGCGCACTGGGTCCATGCCGACCAGGCCGGGCTGGCGGTCTTCGACTCCCCCTCGTGCGCGCCCTCGTCGTTGCGCAGCTACGACGGGGGTAACCCGGCTAGAGACCTCGACGTGTCGGGACTGGACCTGTATGCGCCGACGGTCCGCCAGCTCGCCAGCCAGTTCCCGGAGCAGACCGACATCGGCGGCATGATGCGGTCGGCGCGTCGCGCCGGCGCCTCCCGGGTCGTGGTCACGGACGGTCCGCAGGGTGCCTACGCCATGGACGTCGACACCGACGCGGTGGCACACGTCCCCGCCGCGTCCGGTGCGGTCTCCTCCACGCTGGGTGCCGGTGATGTGTTCCACGGCGCCTTGGTGGCGGCGCTCGCCGCCGAGCACGACCTGCTGACCTCGGTCGCCATCGCCAACACCGTCGCCGTCGCCTCGTGCTCGGGTCTCGACGGCCGGTCGGCCGTCCCGGCCCTGAGCATTCGTGACACCACCCTCGACGACCTCGCCCTCCAAGGAGACATCTCGTGGCTGTGACCGACCTGTCCGCGCTACAACGCGCTTCCGGCGCCTTCGCGATGCTCGCCGTCGACCAGCGCGAGGCCCTCCGGACCATGCTCGCGCAACACCGCAGTGATCGCGTCTCCGACGAGGAGGTGCGCGACTTCAAGCTGACGGCTGCCCGGGCGCTGACGCCGTACGCCTCCGGGGTGCTCATCGACCGTCAGTTCGCCTGGGACGCGGCCATCGAGCACCAGGTCACGTCGCCCGACTGCGGGCTCATCGCCGCAGCGGACCACTTCGAGCCTGCTCATGGGGAGCTGGTGGGCAAGGTGACGATCGACCGGGAGGTCGACCCGGGCCGGTACAAGGCGGCCGGTGCCGTGGCCCTGAAGCTGTTGGTCCTCTACCGTCCCGACGAGGATCCGTCGGGACGGGTGTCGATGGTGGGGGAGTTCGTTCGGATGTGCCGCGAGCACGCGCTGATCAGCATCATCGAGCCCGTCTCGCGAGCCCCCGTGGCGGGCGGCGACCACGACTGGGAGGCAGGTGTGCTGGCGGCGGCCACCGAGCTGGGGTCGCTGGGCGCGGACCTGTACAAGGCCGAGGTCCCTACCCGTGGTCAGGGGTCCGAGGCGGAGATCCGCCGCGGGTGCGCGGCCCTCAGCGCGACCATCGACGGCCCATGGGTGGTGCTGTCCTCCGGGGTGCCCCCGGAGCGGTTCGCCGACGCCGTGCGCCTGGCTTGCATGGAGGGAGCCCGAGGTTTCCTTGCCGGGCGGGCCGTCTGGGCTGCGTGCATCGGTTCCGATGACATGACGCAGTGTCTGACCAGTGCCGCCGTCCGCCGCTTGCAGCGACTGTGTGACGTCGTCGACGAGGCTGTCGCATGAGGCCCGCGGTGCTGGTGGTCGCCACCGCGCGCCCGACGTTCGCCGTCGAGGTCGCTCGCGAGCGAGCAGAACAGGCGCGGGCCCTCCTGCAGGAGCTGGGCGCCGACGTCACGGGTCCCCCCGGCCTCGTCATGTCCGAGGACGACCTCCAGGCCGCTCGTGCGGTCATCGACGCCGACGGCGGAGTGGAAAGCTACGACCTGGTCGTCCACGTCTGCGCGAGCTTCTCCGACGCGAGCCCGGCGCTCGCCCTCTACGCTGGCCTACCCTCGCCGGTGGTGCTCTGGGCGATGCGTGAGCCAGGACCGGTGGGTGACCGGCTGTGGCTGAACTCGCTGTGCGGGGCGAACCTCTTCGGCCACGCCATCATCCGCGAAGGTGGCCGCGTGCGGCTGGTCTACGGCGACCCCGGCGACGCGGGGGTCGAGGAGTCGCTGGGTGCGGCGCTGCGTGGAGAGCCCTCCTTGGTCGCCACGCTCGAGCCGGCGCGGGGCGAGCGTGCGGCCGAGGACACCGTCCGTGCCGCTCTGCGCTCCTTGGACGGCCGCTCGGTAGGGCTGGTGTCCGACGCGCCGACCGGTTTCACGCCCAGCGAGTTCGACCCCGACCTGCTGTCGGAGCTGTTCGGGATCACCACCCGCCGCTGGGAGCTGCCCGACCTCTTCGACCGCGTCGACGCCGTCGACCCCACAGAGCGTGACGCTGAGCTCCGCGAAGCCCGTGAGCAAAGGCCGGGCTTGGACGGCCTCGACGACGCTGAGGTCAGCAGGCACGCGGAGGTCACCGTGGCCCTGCGCGAGTGGGAGGCGGACGCCGAGCTGGCCGCTCTGGCGGTCCGGTGCTGGCCCGAGATCCCCACCGAACGAGGCGTCTGTCCCTGCTCGTCGCTGTCGCGGATCGCCGACGGGGGCACGCCCACCGCCTGCGAACGGGACGTCTACGGCTCGGTCACCATGCTGCTGATGCAGGCTCTGGGGTCCGGCCCGACGTACCTGGTCGACACCGTGGACCTCGAGGCCGAGGCCAACACCATCCGGGTATGGCACTGTGGCTCCGCCGCCAGCGTCCTGGCCGCCGACCCGGGCCAGGCCACACAGTCCACCCACTGCAACCGCGGCATTGGGGTGGCCGGGAACTTCCCGCTGCGGACGGGGCGTGTGGTGCTGGCACGTCTCACCGAGAACGTGACGCCGCACGGTGTGGACGGCCTGCGGCTGCTGATCACGGCGGGGGAGTCGGTGCCTGCACCCAACCGCTTCCAAGGCAACACTGCCGAGGTGCGGGTCGACCGGGACGCCGCCGCCCTGGTCGAGTCCCTCGTCCTCGAGGGATTTCCCCACCACACGGTCATCGCCTGGAACGATGTCCGGCCAGCACTGCGCACCGCCGCCGACATCCTCGGCATCCCGGTCGTGGAGTATTGACGATGACCTCGGGCGTCGAGACACAGATGCTCTGGCAGTGCACCGGCGTGCGGGCCGGGGAGCACCGAGTGGATCTCGACGTCAGCAGCACTCTGGTGGTCGGTCTCGGCCGGACGCCGGGTTGGCTGAACGGTGAGCCACTGGTGACGCAGGGGGTCGAGACGGCCATGCCCAACCTGCCCCACCTGGCGCTGCCGGACCTGGTTGTCCGCACCTGGACGGTGCGCGTCGAACCGGCAGGGCCCCGGGGTTTCCGGATTCTCGTGGCCGAGCCCGGCGCCTCCGTCTTCGAGGAGGGGGTGGACGCCTCATGGCTGGGGATCGTCACCGACCCCCGCGCCTCGCTGAGCCCTCGCGAGGGGGCCGGCCCGGATGTGCTCAGCCTGCAGGAGTCGCCCGACGAGATCGTGCTCACCGCGAGCAGTGGTCACCGGCTCGTCGTCGGCCGCCTGCCCTTCTCGCTGACCTTGCTCGACCCTGAGGGCCTCGTGCTGACGCGGACGTCGCATCGCCTCCGACAGGTAGCCGGGCTTCCGACCGCGCCCTCGGTCCTGGCCACACACAGCACCGTCACCCTGCAGCTGGAGCTCGCGCCACAGGAGCTCATCACCGGCTTCGGGGAGCAGTTCGGTGGCTGGGTGAAGAACGGGCAACGCCTCTTCCTGCGGGTGGAGGACGCGTTGGGGACCGGCACCGGGATGGCCTACAAGCCGGTGCCGGTGTGGCACGGGGCAGGGTGGTCCGGCTTCCTCAACACCGGCGCCAGCGTGAGCGCCGACGTGGGGCACTCGCTGCCCAGCGTGCTCAGCCTCGAGGTCCACGAGCCGGTGCTCGACCTCTTCCTGCTGCCGGGGCCGGACCTGCCGTCGCGACTCAGCGACTACACCGCCCTGACCGGTCGTGGCCACGAGCCACCCGACTGGGCCTTCGGCTACTGGGTCGGCAGATGTCGCTACCTCGATGCCACCCAGATGCTCGACGTCGCCGACTCCATGCGCGAGCACCAGGTGCCCTGCGACGTCCTCCATCTCGACCCCAACTGGCTCATCGTCGACCGGTTGAGCACCGACTTCATCTGGAACACCGACCGCTTCGGCTCACGGGCCGCTTTCGTCGCCGCGCTGGCCGAGCGGAACATGAGGCTGTCGGTCTGGGAGCTGCCGTATCTCGACCCGGCGTCGCCGATGTATCTCGAGGCGGCCGAGGGAGGCCATCTGGTGTTGACGACGCACGGAGACGTCGCCACGGTGGAGGGCACTCCGACACCGGACGGTCGACCGCGGGCACTGATCGACCTGTCCGCTGAGCACACCCGCGCGTGGTGGCTCGAGAAGCACCGAGCGTTCATCGAGGACGGTGTCGCCGTGTTCAAGACCGACTTCGGCGAGGGCCTTCCCGACGATGCCGTGCTGGGTGACGGCACCCCGGCGGCCCATGCGCACAACCTCTTCCCGCTGCGCTACAACGGCGCCGTGCACGACGGCATCGGTGTTCTGACCGGCCGCACCCCACTGGTCTGGGGTCGTTCCGGGTGGGCCGGCTCGCAGCGGTATCCGGGCCAGTGGGGTGGCGACGCCGAGTCGACCGTGGCGGGGATGAGTGCCACCTTGCGGGGCGGCCTGTCTTACGCGGTGAGCGCCCCCGGCCTGTGGAGCCACGATATCGGTGGCTTCTTCGGCCCAGAGCTCACGACCGGCCTGTACGTGCGCTGGACCCAGTTCGGCGCGCTGTCACCGCTGATGCGCACACACGGACTCCGCCCGCGCGAGCCGTGGGCCTTCGGTGAGGACGCGCTGGCGATCTGCCGGAGCTGGATCCGCCTGCGCTACTCGCTGCTGCGCTACCTCCTGCGCGTGGCGGCGGACGTGGCCGAGCACGGATGGCCGATGCTGCGGCCACTGAGCTTCCACTACCCCGACGACCCCGTGGCCGAGAGGGTCGACGACCAGTTCATGCTGGGCCCCGACCTGCTCGTCGTGCCGATCTTCGACGACGGCCTGGCTCCAGTGTCTCGTCGGTACTACGTCCCCGAGGGCGGCTGGCGGGACATGATCACCGGTAGCCGGTGGGAGGGCCCGGCCTGGGTCCGCGAGGAGGTGCCGTTGGAACGGATGCCCGTCCTCGTGCGGGACGGCGTCGACCTCGGTCGCGTCGAGATCGACGAGACGGTGCGTTGCGTCGAGGACGTGCTCGCCCGGATCGGCGCCGACACCCCTTCCGGAGACGGTTGACGGTCAGGTCCCATTCGACAGCAGCCTCCTCGACGAGACGGGTCGCTCAGGCCAGCATCTCAGCGCGCGCGGCATCTGCGCCGACCCGGCCAGGTAGAGCCGCCACACCGGTGACATCGACCTCATTGGGCTCGGTGGGCCCGATATGGACGCCTGTCACGACACGGGCCAGGCGCTGCTGGCGGGGTACGGCTTCCGGGCGACCGACCGGCCTGCGGCGCGCCCGCAACCAGGACCGCGACACCTGTCACAGACTCCCGGCCGCATGTACGGTCGCTGGGATGAAGGCAGTGGTCCACGAGCGCTACGGCGTCATCGACAGTCTGCGGGTCGCCGAGGTTCCTCGACCCCAGCCCGCTGCTGACGAACTGTTGGTCCAGGTGCGGGCAGCCTCCGTTCATCCCGATGTGTGGCATGTCGTGGCCGGGCGTCCATCGGTGCTGCGTCTCATGGGTTCGGGAGTGCGCCGCCCCCGGCAGCCGGTGCCCGGCACGGATGTCGCCGGTGTCGTCGAGGCCGTGGGCGCGGAGGTCACTCGGTTCACCCCGGGAGACGAGGTGTTCGGCGAGACTCTTCGCGGACATCAGTGGCGCCACGGCGGTGCGTACGCCGAGTACGCGACCCTGCCCGAGGAGGGTGCCGCCCTCAAGCCCGGCGGGGTCGGGTTCGAGGAGGCGTCGGCAGTTCCGACCGCTGGCCTGATCGCGCTGGCCAACCTTCCGCAGCGCCGGGTGCCCCAGGGCCTTCGAGTGCTGGTCAACGGGGCGGCCGGCGGGGTCGGGGCCATGGTGATGCAGCTCGCCAAGGCCTATGGGGCCGAGGTCACTGGGGTCGACCACGAGCGCAAGCTCGGCCTGCTGCAGTCGTTGGGGGCGGACCGCACCATCGACTACACGCGGGAGGACTTCACTCGCAGTGGCGAACGATGGGACCTGATCGTGGACGTGCCCGGGAACCACGCCTTCACGGACATCCGTCGTGCCCTGGTGCCGGACGGGCACTACATCCTCATCGGCCACGACGCATTCGGCTCCGCCGGGCATCGCAGGTTGGGAAGCATCCCCCGCATGCTGGGGCTGGCGGCGCGCTCGACCGTTGCGCCGGAGCTGCGGGGCGGCTCGATGAGGACCCCGGCCAAGGCCGAGTCCATGGCCACGCTCGCGAACTACCTGGCGACGGCCCAGATCCGGGTCGTGGTGGACCGCACCTTCGCGCTCACTGAGGTGCCGGACGCACTGCGCTACCTGGCCTCGGGTCTTGCCGTCGGCCGCGTGGTCGTGCGGCCGGAGGACAACGCCGGGTGAGCGCCACTCGTCACGACGAGACGGGAGCCTGCGGGCGGCGTCCTGGTCGGGTTCGCCGAAGAGGTGCTCAGCCGCGGGTTCTTCGTCGAGATGCTCCGTGACGGCGGCCATGGTGGGCTGGTGGTCGTCCTCGTGTCCTCGCTCATGTTCGCGGCGCTGCATATGTTGAACGTGCTGGGCGGACGTCGCTCTTCGAGCTCGCTTTTCTGCTGATCTACACCTTCGCCTTCGGTGTCACGATGTACCTCACGTTTCGCGTGACCGGCAGGCTCGTGTGGGCGATCCTTCTGCACGCCACGACCGACCCCGCCACCTTCCTGCAGGTCGAGCACTCCGTCGAGGGAGTCTTGACGAGCGTGGCGAACCAGTCGAACTGGCCGGTCATCATCCTCGGTCTCACCCTCGTGTGGTTCGTCCGGGGTCGAGCCGGGAGACGGGAGAACGAGTCGGTGACGCCCTCGGTCGACGCTCGTTGAGCTCGACCCCGGGAGAGGTCAGCCGAGCATCTCGGCCCGGGTGCGCGGCATCTTCGCCGACCCGCGGGAGGTCGGCTTCGCAGCAAGCACCTGGGTGACCCCGAGCCGGTTGGAGGCGAAGCCGAGCGCCGACCCGGCCATGTAGAGCCGCCACACCCGGGCGCGGCCGGGGCTACTGAGCGCGACCGCCTCGTCCCAGTGAGCCTCCAGGTTGGCCACCCAGGCGCGCAGGGTGAGGTCGTAGTGCTCGCGCAGCGCCTCGACGTCGCGCACCTCGAAACCTGCCCCCTCGAGCTCCTCCACCACGGCGGCGATGGGTTCCAGCTCGCCGTCCGGAAAGACGTAGCGCTGCATGAACGAGGTCCGGTTGGCCTCCCACCCGGCCTCGGGCCGGCGCGAGATCGCGTGGTTGAGCAGCCGGCCACCGGCGCCCAGCTGGGCGTACAGCCCAGCCGCATAGATGGGCAGCTGGGCCACTCCGACGTGCTCGGACATGCCGATGCTCGCGATCGCGTCGTAAGGACCGTCGTCGACCTGCCGGTAGTCCTGCACGCGGATCTCGACCTGGTCGGCGAGGCCGCGTGCGGCGACGGCGGCCCTCGCGAAGGCCGCTTGCTCGGACGACAGGGTGATGCCGACCGCGTTGACCCCGTACCGCTCGGCGGCGTGCATCACGAACCCGCCCCACCCGCACCCCACGTCGAGCACTCTCATGTCGGGACGCAGCCCCAGTTTGCGGGCCACGAGGTCGAGCTTGGCGTACTGAGCCTGCTCGAGCCCGTACTCAGGCGAGGGCTCCTGCTCCCAGTAGGCGCACGAGTAGACCATCGAGTCACCCAGCACGAGACGGTAGAAGTCGTTGCCTACGTCGTAGTGGTGGGAGATCGCCTTGCGGTCACGAGTGAGACTGTGCAGTCCCCGCCGTCTGGCCCACGGCATCTCCTCCGGCGGGGGCTTGGGTCGGGGACCGACCGCGCGCAGGCGTAGGCCGGCGGCGAGCGCCGCGACGGTGGTGCGGGTGCCGGTCTGCACGCTGAGACGTCGTGCCGGTTCGGTCATCGCCTCGAGCCGCGAGAGGGCCTGCATCATGTCGTCGCCGATGAGCAGGTCGCCGGAGACGAACGCACGCGCGAACCCGAGCTCGTTGGGCTCCCACAGCAGATGACGTAGCGCGCGGCGCCGGACGAAACGCAACCGCACGCCGCTGTCGGTCGGACCCCGCGAGCTCCCGTCCCAGCACTCGACCCGGACGGGCAGGTCCGAGCCCACGATCGCCTCGGCCAAGGGCTGGATCACGTCGGCGGCAGGCATCAGGTAGCTCCTTCGCGGGTCGTGACACCGTGCGCGTGGCAGCCTACGGCAGGCCCGAGTGGCGGGCCTGTTGTGACCCGGTAGGCTCTAACGCTCGATAAGCCCCTAGGGCTGAATATTGAGAGGATGCTCCGTGAAGCAGCAGAACTCAGAGCTCGGCGTGGTTTTCTACGCGTCCTTGGGCTTCGCGATCGCATTCCTGGTCTGGGGGGCGCTGTTCACCGGCAACCTCTCCACCGTCACCTCAGGAATCCTCAGCTTCGTGATCTCCAGCTTCGGCTGGTTGTACCTCATCGCCACCACCCTCTTTCTCGCGTTCCTCGCCTTTCTGGCTTTCTCGCGCTTCGGCAAGGTTCGCCTTGGCAAGGACGACGAGGAGCCCGAGTTCGGACGTGCGTCCTGGTTCGCGATGCTCTTCGCCGCGGGCATGGGGACCGGCCTGGTCTTCTGGGGTGTGGCCGAGCCGATCTCGCATCTGAGCACCCCGCCTTACCAGATGGCCGAGCCGGGCAGCGCCGCGGCTGCCGAGCTGGGAATGCGCTACTCGTACTTCCATTGGGGCCTACACCCCTGGGCGGTCTACGGAACGGTGGCGCTCGCGCTGGCGTACTTCACCTTCCGGCGCGACGGCGGAGGCCTGATCAGCTCGATCTTCCGTCCTCTGCTGGGTGATCGGGTCGACGGACCGATCGGCAAGGGGATCGACATTCTGGGCATCATCGCGACTCTGTTCGGCGTGGCGGTCTCGCTCGGTTTCGGTTCCCTGCAGGTCAACGGCGGGCTGAGCTACCTCTTCGACGTGCCCAACAATGCGGGCGCCCAGATCGTCATCATCCTCATCATCACCGTGTTGTTCATGATGTCGGCGATCACAGGAATCGGCCGGGGTATTCGTTATCTCAGCAACGTCAACATGGTTCTGGCCGCCTTCCTGCTGCTCTTCGTCTTCGTCTTCGGCCCGACCGTGTTCATTGTCGACACCTTCACCCAGATGGTCGGGAACTACGCCGGCGCACTCATACCGATGAGCTTCAACCAGAATGTCTTCGCCAGTGACGGCACCTGGGCGCAGAACTGGACGCTCTTCTACTGGGCGACGTGGATCGCCTGGGCCCCTTTCGTCGGCAGCTTCATCGCTCGGATATCCAGAGGGCGCACGATCCGCGAGTTCATCGTGGCCGTGCTCTTCGTGCCGAGCATCGTGAGCTTCTTCTGGTTCTCGACGCTGGGCGGTACGGCGATCCAGCTGGTGCGCGAGGGGGGCGCGAACGCGATCACCGAGGCCGTGGGAAACAACGTGGCGACTGCGCTCTTCGTCACCTTCGACCGGTTGCCCGGTTCGTTCATCACCTCAGTGGTCGCCATCTTCCTCGTGAGCGTGTTCTTCATCACCTCGGCCGACTCCGCCTCGTTCGTGCTGGCGAGCATGACCACCGGTGGGAACCTGAATCCCCCGACCT
This sequence comes from Ornithinimicrobium sp., assembly GCF_035267225.1. Classification (GTDB taxonomy): domain Bacteria; phylum Actinomycetota; class Actinomycetes; order Actinomycetales; family Dermatophilaceae; genus Ornithinicoccus. Next base: position 22,131 of record NZ_DATFMA010000097.1, on the reverse strand, counting down.
TCGTCAAGCTGGTCTGGGGTGCCGTCATCGCGTCCTTCGCGGGAGTGCTGCTCCTGGCCGGTGGGCTGGACGCGTTGCAGAAGGTGGCCATCATCGCCGCCGTACCGTTCGCGGTCATCATGATCGCCATGTGCTTCTCGCTCTACAAGGCGTTGTTGAAGGAGCCCAAGCCGAACAAGGCGGAGAAGCCGTCCATCGAAACGCTGAAAGAGAAGGCAGCGGAGAGCATGCCCGGAAAAGCCGCCACAGGGGCGAAGGACTGAGATGCGCCGCCTGAGGAGGAGTGACCGTGGCGCCGCGCGAGGCTCGCGCCGCCCCGCGGCCCTGATGGGCGCACTGTGTGCGGCAGGCGCTGTCCTCACCGCCGGGTGTGGCAGCGGGCCTGTCGGCGGGTCCGGAAGCATTTCCGAGGACTTCGACCTGAGCAGCCCTCAGGGGACGGTGCGGATGACCGTGGGCTCCAAGAACTTCACCGAGCAGGAGGTTCTCGGCCAGATCACGATCCAGGCGCTGGAGGCCGCCGGCGCGGAGGTCGTGGACCGGACGGGGCTGGGGGACACCGAGGAGGTCCGCCGGGCCCTGGTCTCGGGGCGCATCGACATGTACTGGGAGTACACCGGCACCGGCTGGCTCGTCCACCTGGCCGAGCCGGAAGCCATCGCCGATCCTGAAGAGCTGAGCGCGGAGGTGTCCGAGCTGGATGAGGAGCAGAACGGCGTTGCCTGGCTGGAACCGGCACCGGCCAACAACACGTACGCCATCGCGGTGGGGGAGCAGGCGGCACAAGAGCTCGGCGTCGAGAGCATCTCGGACCTGAAGAGCGTCCTGGAGGACCAGCCGGAGAAGGCGACCCTGTGCGTCGGGCCCGAGTTCGCCAACCGAGCCGACGGCCTGCCGGGAATGGAGAGGCACTACGGCTTCGAGTTCGACCCGAGCCGGGTCTCCCAGGTCTCGGCGACGACCGTCTACGGCGCCGTCGAGAAGGGGGAGACCTGCACCTTCGGTTCGGTCTTCCGCACCAACGGGCGCATCCCCGAGCTTGGCCTCGTGCTGCTGGAGGACGACGAGGACTTCTTCGCCGCATACAACCCCGCGCTCACCCTCCGCGAGGAGACCCTGGACAGCTACCCCGAGCTGACCGACCTCTTCCAGCCGATATCGGACCGGCTCGACACGGCAACCCTGCGACAGCTGAGCGCGGCGGTGGAGGTGCAGGGCGACGACCCCGCCACGGTCGCCGAGCGCTGGCTCGAGGAGAACGGCTTCACCGGCTAGCCACTCGCTCACGGGCCTGTCGCCCGGAAGTCGCGGCGAAGCGGGTGCATGGTGGCGCCAGCGCCAGCGCCCGCGGTGGCGTCGCGAGCCGCCTGCCCGCCGGTCCGGCCGTGCGCCGGTCCAGCAGTACAGTGGGAGGCCGAGGCGACACCGGAGCTGAGGGAGGCACAGGTGGCAGGAGACATCATCGGGCAGACCCCGGACATCTGGGGCGAGGAGTACGTCACGGACAGCACCACCGTGCAGCGCGACTACGACACCTTCGCCGCGGGAGGCCGCTACGACGAGACCTTCGTGGAGTGGGGCTACGTCGGCCCGCAGACAGCCGCTGCCGTCATGCTGAACTACGTCGGACTGCAGGCGCGAGTGCTGGACGCCGCCTGTGGGTCAGGGCTGACCGGCACGGCGATGCACGATCTCGGTTACACCCGCATCCACGGCATCGATATCTCTGAGAAGCTCTTGGCGCTCGCGGAGCAGACGGGTGCCTACGAGCAGGTCACCCCGGTCGACATGCAGGTCTTTCCGCTCCCTTTCGAGGACAACGAGTTCGATGCCGTGTGCTTCATCGGCGCGCTGACCTATTTCGAGACCCCCGAGATCCTGCGTCAGCTGTGCCGCATCGTCCGTCCCGGTGGGCATATCGTTTTCTCGCAGCGCGACGACATCATGCGCGACCAGAGCTATGAGGAGAACCTGGTGAACCTCGAACGCGAAGGATGGTGGGGACGTGTCTTCGGTACCGAGCCGATGCCGTACCTGCCGCGCCATCCGAAGTACGGAACGGCGATCAAGGTTCAGTACTTCGTCTACGAGGTGAGCTGACTTTTTTCTCTGTCCTGCCACAGCATGATGGCAAGAGACAGGCACAGCCCGACCAGGATCACCGTGAAGGGCAGCGCTGCGACGACGGCCGCACTGCGCAGGTCGGTCGGGCCCCCGCTCAGCAGGAGCACCGCGGCAAAGGCAGCGGCGAACGACCACATCAGCCGCAGTGGGCGAGGCGGCTTGAGGTGGCCGCCCGACGTCGCGCTGCCCAGCATGAACGACGCCGAGTCAGCCGAGGTGATGAACAGCAGCGCGAGCACCGGCGCCACCACCGCCGCCGTGAGAGACGTCAGCGGCAGGCTCTCGAAGACCGCCGCTGTGGCCACTGACTTCGCTTGGCTGGCCGTCTGGGCCACCTGAACCGCGCCCGTCGTCTCGCGCTGCAGGGCAGTCCCGCCGAGCACCGAGAACCACGCGAGCGTGACCGCGCTGGGAACGAGCACCACGCCGCAGACCACGCCGGCGATCGTGCGGCCCCGGGAGATCCGGGCGATGAACGTCCCCACGAAGGGCGCCCAGGCGATCCACCACGCCCAGAAGAAGTAGATCCATCCCGCGGTCCAGTCGCTGCCCGGCGCTCCCTCGGTGCCCAGGCTCATCGGCACCAGACTGCGGGTGAAGCCCGCCACGCCGGAGCCCAGCGTCGACACGATCGACGCTGTGGGCCCTACGACCAGCACGTACCCGAGGAGCACGGCGCACAAGGTGATGTTGGCCAGGCTCAGCCAGCGGATGCCCCTGCCCAGGCCGGTCATGGCCGAGACCGTGCTCACCGTCATCAGGGAGACGATGATGATCACCTTGGTGACGTACGTGTCGGGCGTGCCGAAGACGGTGTGCAGGCCGGCGCTCAGCTCCCCGGTCCCGAGCCCCAGTGAGGTCGCCACCCCGAAGAGGATGGCGACGACGGAGAGCACATCCACGACGTCACCGAGGCGTCCGTCCACGCGCCGGCCCAGCAGGGGTCGCAGTGCCGCGCTGACCAGCATCGGCCGGCCGCGGGTGAAGCTCGAGTAGCCGATGCTGATCGCCACCACCGCATAGATGGCCCAGGCGTGGGGGCCCCAGAACAGGAAGGAGTAGCGCATCGCCAGACGAGCGGCCTCGGGCGAGCCAGCCTCCGCGGCCCCGTAGGGCGGGTCCGCGAGGTGGATCAGCGGCTCCGCCGTGCCCCAGAAGAGAAAGCTCAGCCCGACGCCGGCGCTGATGAGCATGGCGATCCACGAGATGGCCCCGAACTCGGGGCGGGCGTCGGGGCCACCCAGACGTACCCGTCCGACGGGGGAGAGCCACAGCACCAGGACGAGGAGCAGAAGCCCGGTGACCACCAACGGGTAGACGGGGCCGACGGTGCCGACGACCCCTTCGCGCACGAAGGCCAGACCGCTGCTGAGACGAGCCGGAAAGAGCAGCCCGAAGACGACGAAGGCCAGCGATAGTGCGCACGAGGTGTAGAACACGAAGCCCAGCCGGGCCCGCTCTGGCGCTGCGGCCTCGGCCCGGTTGTCCATGGGTATCGATGGTAGCGACGCTGATTCTCAGCCTGTGGATAAGTCCAGGCATGTCGGTATGACCTGCGATACTGGACACAGGTTCGAGTCGGACAGTGATACCGCCCGCAGACTTGCCGACCGGGGGGCGACGGACTAGGTCGACGCCTCGATCTCGATCGCTTCGTCGGCGAGCTGGCGGCCGGCTCCGGAGTACAGCTGCAGGACCGTGTCCGCTCCGAGCCGTTTGACCTCTGCGGCTTCGTCGTCATATTGGGCCATCACCGCCACGGTCCCGGTGAAGTCGGCTTCCCGCAGCTGTCTCAACGCGACCAGGTTCGACCCGTGGAACGGCATCGCGAGCACCACCAGCTCGAGGTTCTTTCCGTTGGTCGCTCGCTCCCAGAAGGCGGCGTCAGTGGCGTCGGCCTCCTGCACGTCCAAGCCTTCCCGGGTCAGCCGCTCTACCCGGGCGAGGTCGATCTCCACGCCGACGACCGCCTTGCCGTACTCCTTCTCCAGCTGCTCGTACGCCGAGCGGCCGATGCGACCCATCCCGAACACGACGGCGGAGGCACGGCTCAGGTCGATGGGGCGATCCTCGGGGTGCAGACGGTGGGGATCCTGGGCGGGCAGGAGCGCGGTGGCTGCGGGGACGATCACCGTTTCGGAGCGGTTTGCGATCGCCGACAAGATGAAGCTGGCGGCGACGGCCACCGACAGCACCGCGAGCCACTCCTCGTCCAGCAGGCCAGATTCGACACCTACCGCCGCGACGATCAGCGCGAACTCCGAGTAGTTTCCGAGCGCCAGGCTCGCGAGTATCGAGGACCGATGCCCCAGACGCCGCCACCAGAGCAGAACGAAGAACAGCCCCGTCTTCACGGGCAGCAGCAAGAGGAAGGCCCCGGCCAGCACGACCGTCGACGCGGTGGGCAGGGTGCCCATCCCGATCGAGATGAAGAACCCGACGAGCAGGAGCTCCTTCAGGGTGAAGAGGCTCTTGGACAGCTCGCCGGCGGCCGGGTGGCTGGCGAGCAGCGCCCCGATGATTAGGGCTCCCAGGTCGCCCTTCAGGCCCACCAGCTCGAAGGCCGCGTAGCCGGGCACCAGAGCCATGACGATGCCGAAGAGGGCCTGCATCTCGCCGTGGGGAACCAGGTCCCAGACGCGTCGCAGCGCCCACGAGGCCGGCACGATCAGCAGCAAGGCGATGGCCCAGGGGCTCGGTGGCTCGCCGTCCGCGGCGGTGAGGAACATCACGGCCGCGATGTCCTGGATGATCAGCACCCCGATGGCCACACGGCCGTAGTGAGACTGCGACTCGCTGCGGTCCGAGAGCACCTTGACGACGAACACGGTGCTGGAGAACGACAGGGCGAAGGCGATGAGGACGATCTTTATCCATGTCACCTCGGCGGCCAGGCCCAAGCCGGCCAGGCCCAGGGTCCACACGAAGCTGGCGGCGATGACGACGTTGAGCACCATGTGCACCGACGCGGTGACCCACACCTCTGTGCGAAGCAGGCTGCGGATGTCCAGCTTGAGGCCGATACCGAAGAGCAGCAACGTGACCCCGAGGTCGGCCAGCGTCTGCAGGGCGGGGAACTCCGGGGCCCCCATGGCGTTCAGCGCAAAGCCCGCGGCGAGGAAGCCGACCAGGGGTGGCAGGCGGATCAGCACCGCAAGCATCGCGGCGACGAACGTCACGGCGAGGTAGAGCGAGACGTCGGCCACGGTACCTCCCTGCTCGCGAAGTGAAGCAGGTCCAGTCTGCCTTAGATCGGGCGGTTCCCGATCCTCAGCGGAGGCCGATCTCGAGGCCGGCTGTGGCGTCGCCGGCGGCGTAGGCGTGCACGATCTCGGCAAAGCGCAGCCCCAAAGGACGCCATGCTGCAAACACCTCGTCCTGCCGGTGGTCGAACTCGGTGGCCGCGTCGTGCAGGGCTTCGAGCACTCGAGCTGAGTCCGCGCCTGTCGAGCGGTGGATCGCCCAGCCGCGGAAGATCTCCGGGGTGACCTCGGGGTGGAACTGCACGCCCCAGGCGCGGGGGCCGAAGCGAGCCGCCTGGACCGAGCTGTCCGGGGCAGTCGCCAACACCGTCCCCCCCTCGGGCATCGGGGAGAGGATGTCCCCGTTCCACTGCAGTCCGAGCGATCCGGGCTCGGCACTGGAGAGCAAGGGGTCCTGCATGCCGGCGGCATTGGGGTGGAACCGCGTCAGCCCGCGGGCCTTGCCAGCAGGGTTGGGCACGGACGAGCCACCCATGGCGGCGCCGATGAGCTGGTGCCCCAGGCACACGCCCAACATGGGCGTCGTCCGGGACAGGGCGTCGTGGATGAGGTCTTTCGTCGGGGCCAGCCAGTCGTACTTCTGCTCGTCGTGGGCCCCCATGGCTCCGCCGAGGATGACGAGGGCGCTGTGCTCGCTCGCCGTGGCGGGGATGGTGTCGCCGCGATGGCCGCAACGGATGTCGAGCTGGAGCCCGCCTTCGGCCAACGACTCACCCAGCAGGGCCGGGGGGCAGGTGTCAGCGTGTTGAACCACGAGCACGGGGAGCACCATGGCGCCAATGTACTGGGCCCCGCCCGTAGCCACACGCCAGCGCGCGAGAGGGTGGTTACGCGAGCTCGGCGGCCGCCTGCGGCCGTTCGTCCTCGTCGTCCGGTTCGCTGGACTCCAGGCTCGGGTCCGTCGCCGTCGGGTTCACGACGTGCGCCTCGAGCTCACCGCTGTAGATCTGCTCGGCCCAGTGACAGGCGACGCGGTGTCCCTTGCTGGCTCCCGCGACCTCCACCGTGCGTAGCTCCGGCCGGACATCGTCGCACTTGGTCTCTTGCCGCCACGGGCAGCGGGTGTGGAACCGGCATCCCGAAGGTGGGTCCGACGGGCTCGGCAGGTCACCGGGAAGCAGCAGCTGCTCCCGCGAGTCCTCCACCTCCGGGTCCGGAACGGGCACGGCCGACATCAGCGCGCGCGAGTACGGATGCAGCGGGGTGTCGTACAGCTCGTCGGCGCTGCTCTCCTCCACCAGGGCCCCGAGGTACATGACGCCGATGCGGTCGCTGATATGCCGCACCACCGCCAGGTCATGGGCGATGACGAGATAGGTCAGGCCGAACTCGGTCTGCAGGTCCTGCAGCAGGTTGATCACCTGCGCCTGCACCGAGACGTCCAAGGCGCTGACCGGCTCATCCGCCACGATGAGCTGCGGGTCGACGGCCAGTGCCCGCGCGATCCCGACCCGCTGGCGCTGGCCGCCGGAGAACTCGTGCGGGTACTTCGACAAGGCGTTGCGCGGCAGCCCCACGGCCTGGAGTAGCTCCACGAGCCGCTCACGGGCGTCCTGCTCCTTCGTCAGCCCGTGGGCCTTCATGCCTTCCAGCAGAAGCTGCTCCACTGTCTGCCGGGGGTCCAGAGAGCCCAGTGGGTCCTGGAAGACCATCTGCATGTGCCGCCGCTGCTTGCGGAGCTTGTCGCCCTTGAGGGTGGCGAGGTTGGTCCCGTCGAAGTGCACCTCTCCCTCGCTGGCCTGCTCCAGCTGGAGCAGCGCTCGACCAAAGGTGGACTTGCCGCAGCCCGACTCACCGACCAGGCCGTACGTCTCGCCACGCGCGATCTCGAGGTCGATGCCGTCCACCGCGTAGACGTAGCCGACCGTACGGTCGAAGATGATCCCGGACTTGATCGGGAAGTGGACCTTCAGGTTCCGCACGTCGACCAAGAGGTCCGACTCACTCATCACGGCCCTCCTCGGCCTCAGGCTCGCTCGTGAGCGGGTTGTGGCAGCGCAACAGGCGATCGTCGCTGACGTCGTCGTCCTGCACCAGCTCCGGCGGGGTGTGACGGCACTCTTCCACCTCGCTGGAACACCGCGGGGCGAACGCGCAACCCTGTTCCCAGGCGATGTTGTCCGCCACCGACCCGGGCACCGGGTTCAGGCGGCCACCGCGAGGCTGGTTCAGCCGCGGGATGGACGCCAGAAGTCCGCCGGTGTAGGGGTGGCGGGGCACCTTGTACAGGTCGTGTCTGAGGCCGCGCTCGACGATGCGGCCGGCGTAGAGGACGTTGACCTCGTCACACAAGCCGGCGACGACGCCCAGATCGTGGGTGATCATGATCAGAGCGGTGTTCGACTCGGTCACGAGGTCCTTGAGCAGCGCGAGGATCTGGGCCTGGATGGTCACGTCCAGGGCGGTCGTCGGCTCGTCGGCGATGAGCAGCCGGGGCTCGCAGGCCAGCGCCATGGCGATCAGGGCGCGCTGGCGCATCCCCCCCGACAGCTGGTGCGGATACTCGTCGAGGCGTCGGCCCGGGTCTGGGATGCCGACCTTGCCGAGCAGCTCCTCGGACCGCTCGTTCGCCGGCCCCTGCTTCATCCCCTTGTGCCGTCGGAGCACTTCTGAGACCTGAACGCCGAGCGCGACCACCGGGTTCAGCGAGCTCAGCGGGTCCTGGAAGATCATCGCCACGTCAGCGCCGCGCATGTCGCGCATGGCCGAGTCAGACTGCTCGAGCAGGTCGGTGCCCTCGAAGCGGACGCTGCCGGTGACCGTGTTACCCCGGGCCGGCAACAAGCGCATGATGGCCAGTGAGGTGACCGACTTGCCGCAGCCGGACTCCCCGACCAGTCCGACGGTCTGACCGGGGGAGACCGAGAAGCTGACTCCGTCGACAGCGGTGAACGCCTTGTTGCCACGGCCGAACGTCACGCGGAGGTCCTCGACTTCGAGCAGCGGTCCGTCGTGGGGTCCGGACGACGCAGGTGGGGCCACGGCGGTACTGGTCTCACTCATGGCGCGCTCCTCAGCGTCGGGACTTGGGGTCGAGGGCCTCGCGCATGGACTCGCCCATCAAGGTGAAGCCGAGCGCGACGACGATGATGCACAGCGCGGGATAGACAGCCAGATGCGGGTAGGTGTTGAAGAACTGCTGGGCCTTGCCGAGCATCGCCCCCCACTCCGGGATGCTGTCGTCCGGGTTGCCCAGGCCGAGGAAGGACAGGGCCGCGGCGTCGATGATGGCGGTCGCCAGCACGAGGGTCGACTGGACGATGACCGGGCTGAGCGAGTTGGGGAGCATGTGACGGAAGATGATCGGTGCCGGCTTGACTCCGAGGGCTCGTGCGGCCAGCACGTGGTCACTGGTGCGCTGAGCGAGCATGGAGCCCCGGAGTAACCGGGCGAAGATGGGGATCTGGATGATCGCGATCGCAATGATCACCGTCCACTGAGAGGGGTTGGCGAACAGAGCGGCGATCGAGAACGCCATCAGCAGCGAGGGGATGGACAGCATCACGTCAACGATGCGCATCACCGAGGCGTCGACCCAGCCGCCCAAGCCCCCGGCCAAGGTGCCCAGGATGACTCCGCCGGTCAGCCCACCGAGGGTGGCCATGACCCCGACGATGAGGGTTTGGCGTGAGCCGACGATCAGGCGGGAGAGCAGGTCGCGGCCGGCGTTGTCGGCCCCGAGCGGGAAGCCTTCCTGCGGAGGGGGCACGGGGTTGCTCTGGGGGCTGATCTCGCCGATGAGATAGCGCGTGCTGGGGTCCTTCGGTGCGAGCCAGGGGGCGACCGCAGCGAGAATGACGAAGAGCACGATGATGGTCAGGCCGATGAGGAACACCGGATTGACGCGCAGCCGACGCCAGGCGCTCATCCAGAGGCTGACCCCGTCGCCCTCGGAGACCGCCCCCGACTCGGCGAGATCATCGATCTTCTGCTTCTTGCTGCGCCGGGTCCGCTCGGCCGCCTGGTCCGTCTCCGGCTGCGTCTTCTCGCTCATGGGTTCCTCACCGGGTCCGAACGCGTGGGTCGATCACGGCGTACGCGATGTCGACCACCAGGTTGACGATGATGTAGATCAAGGCGGCCATCATGATGAGCACCTGAAGCACCGGATAGTCCTTCTTCTGGAACCCGATGGCCAGGGCCTGTCCGATGCCTTGGTAGGCGAAGACCGTCTCGGTCAGCACCGCACCGGCGAGAAGGGCTCCGATCTGCAGCCCGATGATGGTCACGACCGGGATGAGCGCGTTGCGCATGATGTGCCTGCCCCGGATGATGCGCCGGGTCAGACCCTTGGCGCGCGCGGTGCGCACGTAGTCCTCGTCCAGCACCTCGAGCACCGAAGCGCGGGTGATCCGGAAGATCACCGCGAAGGGGATGGTGGCCAGTGCGATCGAGGGCAGGATGAGGTGCTTCAAGGCGTCCCACGAGGCGTCGAGCTCCCGGGTCAGGATCCCGTCCAGCACGAAGAAACCGGTGACACGGGTGGCGTCGATGCCGACGCTCTGACGGCCGGTGGGAGGCAGCAGGCCCCACTGCTGGGCGAAGAAGTACTTCAGCACGAACGCGAGGAAGAACACCGGAACGGCGACTCCGATCAGCGAGCCGATGATCGAGGTCGTGTCGAAGACGCTGCCCTGGCGGCGGGCAGCCAGGTAGCCCAGCGGGATGGCCAGGCAGATCGCGATCATGATCGCGATGAAGCTCAGCTCGATGGTGGCGGGAAGACGGGTCAGGAAGAGGTCCATCGCCGGGGTCCCCGGCCGGACCCCGTTCGAGATACCGAAGTCGCCCTGCAGCGCGCGCTTGAGGAACGACCAGTACTGGACCCAGATCGGTTCGTTCAGGCCCAGCTGCTCCCGCAGCGCCTCGCGTGACTCGGGAGTGCCGCGCTCGCCGAGCAGCGCGCTCACCGGGCCACCCGGCAGGGACCTCAACCAGCCGAAGAGCAGGATGCTCAGCGCGAAGAGGGACAGCACGGTCTGCAACAGCCGCCGGACGATGAACCTCAGCATGCCTGCCTCCTACGCGGGCTCAAGCGGACGACGGTCGGGGCTGGGCCGTGTGGCCGGCCGGCAGAGGCGCCGACCGGCCACACGCAGGCCTCACTCCTTGATGGTGACGGTGGAGAAGTCCTCCTGCGTCAACGGGCTGGGCGTCAGCCCCTCGACGTCGGGACCCACCACGATCGCGGGCGGGGAGTGCGAGAGCGGCAGGCCGGGCAGCCAGTCCATGATGTTGGCGTTCAGCTCCTGGTAGGTCTCAGTCCGCTTCTCCTCATCCACCTCCTCGTCGGCGGCCCGCAGCTGCTCCTGCAGGTCGGAGTTCCAGTCGTACTCCGAGGTTCCGAAGTCGTTGTCGTCTCCGGCGAAGAACGCACCGAGGAAGTTGTCGGCGCCGTTGTAGTCACCGGTCCAGCCGAGGAAGTAGGCGGGTGAGTTGTTCTGCTGCACCCCGTCCAGGTAGCCACCCGCCCATGGCTTGGCCACGGGAGTCACCTTGACCCCGACCTCTTCCCAGTCGGCCTTCACCGCGTCGTAGATCCGCTGCGGGTCGGGAAGGTAGGGCCTGGTGACCTCGGTGGGATACCACAGGTCGATCTCTAGGCCCTCCATACCGGCGTCGGCCAGCAGCTGCTTGGCCTTCTCGGGGTTGTGCTCCACCGGCTGCAGGCTGTCGTTGTAGCCGTCGATCGTCGGCGGGATGAACTGCGTGGCCACCTCGGCGCCCTCTGGCAGCTGGCTGGAGACCAGCTGCTCCCGGTTGATCGCCAGGTAGAGCGCCTGCCGCACGTCGTCGTTCAGCAGGTCCTCGTTGGCCGAGGGGTTCAGCCCGAGGTAGAGGATGTTGAAAGGGTCGCGGATGAGGACCTGGTTGCCCCCGTCCTCGAGGGTTCCCCAGTCGACGGGGTTCGGCAGGTCGTAGCCGTTGATCGTCCCGGACTCGAGCTCCTGCCGCCGAGACGTCTCGTCGCTGATGATGCGGAAGATGAGGTCCTTCACGCCGGCCGTCTCGTCCCAGTAGTCGTCGTACCGGGTGAGAGTGATGGTGCCGTTGCCGTCGTCGAAGGACTTGTAGGTGAACGGCCCGGTCCCGGTCGGGTGGTCGGTGGCGTACTCGGGGAAGACGAAGCCCTCACCCTGCTGCTTGACGTTGTTCGCGTCGTACTTCTCCATCGCGGTGGGACTCTGCATCGCGTAGGAGGCCTGGGTGAGCACGATGGGGAACTTCCCGGTGGCGCGCGTGATCTTGACCTCCGCGGTCATCTCGTCGGTCGCCTCGCAGGACTCGTAGAGACTCTCCTGGTCGTCGTCCTTGAAGCCGCCGAAGTCGCTCGCCCAGTAGGCGGTCACCGCGTCGTTGCGTCCGACCTCGTTCTGGGTGAACCAGCGCTCGAAGTTGGCGCACACCGCTTCGGCGTTGAACTCCGTCCCGTCGTGGAAGGTCACGCCCTCCCGCAGCTGGAACGTCCAGGTCAGACCGTCCTCGCTGCCCTCCCACTCGGTGGCCAGCTCAGGAATCGTCTCGACGCCGCCCTCTTCGATGCCGATGAGGTTCTGGAAGATCTGCCGTGTTACGCGGAAGGTCTCGCCGTCACTGGCGTAGAACGGGTCGAACGTGGTCGGAGCACCAGCGGCGCCGAACACGAACTGGGCGTCGCTGCTGCCACTCCCGGATCCCGAGCCGCTGTCTCGGTCGGACTCGGCGCAGGAGCTGAGCACCAGCGCCAGCGCGGCGGAACCGGCCAGCACGGCCACTTTGTGGTTGATCATCGTGCCTCCTTGTCAGGGTGCCGCGGCAGCAGAGCTGTCGGCGGACATCGACACCATCGGTGGAGGCAATGTACTCAGGTTCGGGGTCCCTGGGAACAGTGAAACGTAGACCTACAGGTCAAGCCGGGGTGGACCGGGAGGCGCCCGGTTGTTCCCTGTGATGCACTGCGGCCGTGGCGCACTGTGGCTCAGCCTCGGACGTCGTCGTCGTCGCGGCGGCGGCCGTCGTCGACGACCTGGACCGGCCACGGCTACTCCTGGCCGGGCGGCGCAGCGAGCCGGCGGAGCTGAGGGGCCAATGGGAGCTGCCGGGTGGCAAGGTCGAGGCGGGCGAGCGCACCGAGGACGCGGTGTGCCGCGAGCTGCGCGAGGAGCTCGGGGTGACGGTCGAGCTCGGTGAGCGCATCGCCGGCCCCGGTCGCGAGCCGTCGGGGGCCTGGCCGCTGGGGAGGGGCCTGGTGATGTGCCTGTGGTGGGCCCGCCTCACGGGCGGCCGCCCGGAGCCACTGGCCGACCACGACGCCCTACGCTGGCTCACCCGGGCCGAGCTCGAGACGGTGCCGTGGCTGCCGAGCAACACCGCCATCACCGCGCACCTACGGACACGGATGCACGACTGAGCGGGCTCGGCTGCGACACTCGTGCCCATGGCCCCTCATGTGACCTCAGCTGACGCTGCCCTGGAGCAGCGGAGCCGATCCGACCTGCGCAACGTGGCCATCGTCGCCCACGTCGACCACGGCAAGACCACGCTGGTGGACGCCATGCTCGCTCAGGCCGGGGCCTTCGCCGGGCACCGCGGCGACGACGTGGACCGGGTCATGGACTCTCACGACCTGGAGCGGGAGAAGGGCATCACGATCCTGGCCAAGAACACGGCCATCCAGTACGCCGGTCCAGCGGCGCGCCAGGCGGGCGAGCCCGGCGGGGTCACCATCAACATCATCGACACTCCCGGCCACGCCGACTTCGGGGGTGAAGTCGAGCGCGGGCTGTCGATGGTGGATGCCGTGGTCCTCCTCGTCGACGCCTCCGAGGGGCCACTGCCGCAGACCCGGTTCGTGCTGCGCAAGGCGCTTGCGGCCCAGCTGCCGGTGGTGCTGTGCATCAACAAGGTCGACCGGCCCGACAGCCGGATCGAGGCCGTCGTGGACGACGTCTACGCGCTGTTCATGGACCTGCTCGAGGACGGCGCCGACGCTGCGGCGACCGAGGCGGCGCTCGACTTTCCCGTCGTCTACACCTCGGCCAAGGCGGGCCGCGCCGCGCTGACTGCCCCGGGACCGGGTCAGATGCCCGACGGGGCCGATCTCGAGCCGTTGTTCGCGACGATCCTGCAGACCGCGCCCGCGCCCACCTACCCCGTCGGCGCGCCCCTGCAGGCACACGTCACCAACCTCGACTCCTCGCCGTTCCTGGGCCGCATCGCCCTGTGTCGTGTCCGCGCCGGCGAGATCCGCAAGGGTCAGCAGGCGGCGTGGTGTCGCCGAGACGGCTCGGTGGAGCGGGTCAAGATCACCGAGCTGCTCCTGACCCAGGCCCTGGAACGGGTGCCGGCCGACAGCGCGGGTCCGGGCGACATCATTGCCATCGCCGGCATCCCCGAGATCACCATCGGGGAGACCCTGGCCGACCCCGAGGACCCCCGGCCGCTGCCGCTGATCACGGTGGACCAGCCGGCCATCTCGATGACCATCGGCACCAACTCCTCCCCGCTGGCGGGCAGGGTCAAGGGCGGCAAGGTCACGTCGCGTCTGGTCAAGGACCGGCTGGACCGGGAGCTGGTGGGCAACGTGTCGCTGCGGGTGCTACCCACCGACCGTCCGGACACCTGGGAGGTGCAGGGCCGCGGCGAGCTCGCGCTGGCGATCCTGGTCGAGCAGATGCGCCGCGAGGGCTACGAGCTGACCGTCGGCAAACCGCAGGTGGTGACACGGGTGGTCGACGGGAAGGTGCACGAGCCCGTGGAACGGATGACCATCGACACCCCCGAGGAGCACCTGGGGACCATCACCCAGCTCATGGCCGTGCGCAAGGGACGCATGGAGCAGATGACCAACCACGGCACCGGGTGGGTCCGGATGGAGTTCGTCGTGCCCGCCCGGGGGCTGATCGGGTTTCGGACCGAGTTCCTGACCGAGACCCGGGGGACCGGCATCGCGCATCACGTCTTCGACGGGTATGCGCCGTGGTTCGGTGACATCCGCACCCGCCAGTCCGGGTCACTGGTCAGCGACCGCGCCGGGGTGGCCACCACCTACGCGATGTTCAACCTGCAGGAGCGCGGCCAGATGTTCCTGGCCCCCACGACAGAGGTGTACGAGGGGATGGTGGTCGGGGAGAGCTCTCGGGCCGACGACATGGACGTCAACATCACCAAGGAACGCAAGCTGACCAACGTACGCTCGGCCACCTCTGAGGTCCTGGAGCGCTTGATCCCACCACGGCTGATGAGCTTGGAGCAGTCGTTGGAGTTCTGCCGCGAGGACGAGTGCGTCGAGGTCACCCCCGAGGCCGTGCGCATCCGCAAGGTCATTCTGGACGCCACGGTGCGTGGGCGGGCGGCGGCCCGTGCGAAACGGTGAGCACCCCGCTTGCCCCCGGCGTCCGGCTGCTGGCGGTGCACGCTCACCCCGACGACGAGACCCTGGCCACCGGGGTAGCACTGGCGCAACACCGCGTGTGGGGGGACGAGGTCCACGTCGTCACGGCCACCCTCGGGGAGGAGGGTGAGGTCATCCCCGACGAGCTGGCCCACCTGGAAGGCCAGGACGGGCTCACCGACGTGCGGCGGGCCGAGCTGGCTGCGGCGATGGACACGTTGGGGGTACAGCACCACTTCCTCGGCGGCGACCCGCCGTCGTGGCGCGACAGCGGGATGGCCGGCTCGGCGGCGGCGTCGCATCCCAGAGCGTTCGCCGGTGCGCCGGTTGCCGAGCCGGCGTCGGTGCTGTCCGCACAGATCCGCGACATCGCCCCGGACGTGGTGGTGACCTACGACCCGGACGGGGGATACGCCCATCCGGACCACATCCAGACCCACCGCGTCGTGGTGGCGGCCTTGAGCGACCTGCCCGTCGAAGACCGACCCGCAGGGTTCATGGTGCTCACCCCGCGTTCGTGGGCGGTCGCCGACCGCGAGTGGCTGCGCCGACACGACTCTCTCGACGCCTCGCTGACCGTCCCCACGGCCACCGACCCCTACCCGCCGTCGGTGGTGCCGGACGAGATGGTGGACCACGTCCTCGACCCCGAGGCGCATGGAGAGACTGCCGCTGCGGTGCTGGGGCTGCGGGACGCCGCCCTGCGCCACCACCGTACCCAGGTCACGGTCTACGACGGCTACTACGCTCTGAGCAATGACATCGCAGCCAGGCTTGCCCGGCGGGAGGGATACGCCCGCCTCCCCGGCCTCGGATGAGCCGACATCGGTCGACCCGATGGCCTACCGGCAGGCCATCGGGCGGCTCGCCGCGGGGGTGGTCGTGGCGACGACGTTCTCCGGGCGTCACGACCACGCGATGACCGCGACCGCCGTCACCAGTGTCTCGCTGGACCCGGTCCTGGTGCTCATCTGCGTCGACGAAGAGGCCAGGTGGCACGACGCGGTCCTGGACTCCCGGGTGTGGGGGCTCAGCGTGCTCGGAGCCTCGTCACGGGCGGCCAGCCAGTGGCTCTCCACGCCGGGGCGGCCGCTTCACGGCCAGCTGGACCGCATCCCGCACCACCGGGGTGGCCTGGGAGTCGCCTTGCTCGACGACGCGCTGGCCACGCTGGAGTGCCGCACCTACGCCACCCACCCCGCCGGTGACCACGTCCTCGTCGTCGGTGAGGTTCTCGCCGTGGCGACGCCTGCCCAGGCCGAGGCGGCACTCGTACACTTTCGGGGGACGTACACCTCGCTCTCCTGAGCGGGTCCGTTTCGCAACCACTCGAGACCATCAGGGGCCCAGGTGCCGGACGAGAACACGCCACTGGCGTCGATGCCCACCGAGCGCAGCCGCAACGAATGGTGGGGCATCCTGGTGCGCTTCGCGGTGGCGGCGGTCGTTCTCGTCGGTGGGTACGTGGCGCTGGCGTACTACCTCGGAGACCGCGTGCCGACCGGAACGACCGTGCGTGGGGTCGATATCGGCGGCCTGGGCCAGCAGGCTGCAGCCGACCGCCTGGAGAACGAGCTGGGCGGCCTGGCCACCGAGCCGGTGCGGCTCGAGATGGAGGGTGAGCAAGCCAGCCTGCGGCCCCAGCGCTCCGGCCTGAGCTTCGACATGGACGCGACGCTGAACGGTCTGACCAGCGTGTCCTTCGACCCGCGCAACATGTGGGCTCGGCTGACCGGCGACGGTCGCTCGGTAGAGCTGGCGACCACGGTGGACTCGCAGGCCCTGGGCACCGCGGTGCAGCAAGCCGCAGACGACGTGGACCAGGCTCCCGTCCAAGCCGAGGTCGTGCTCAGCCGCGGCGAGGTGAAGACCACGTTGCCCGAGCCCGGTGTCGCCATGCGGGTCGAACCCACCGCTGAACGCATCGCCTCGCAGTGGCCGGAGAAGACGACCTTCAGGGCCGAGAAGGAGTCTGTACCGGCCGACCTGGAGCCGGAGCAGGTGAAGAAGTTCGTCTCCGACGTCGTGGAACCCGCCGTGGCCCAGCCGGTCGTGATCGAGATCCGGGACGCCGACGCCGAGGCCCGGATCACACCGAACCAGCTCTCCCGACTGCTGAGCGTGCAGACGCCCACCCGCGACGGCGAGACCACGCTGCAGCTGGTGCTCGACCAGTCCGGTCTGGAGGACCTGGTCGGTGGTGCGCTGGTCGACGTGGAACGCCCGGCGCGCGACGCGACGGTGCGGCTCAGCGACCAAGGGGTGCCGGAGGTCGTCAGCGCCCGGATCGGCACGCGGATCGACCAGGCGGCCGCGTTGGCGGGGGTGCGTGAGATCGTGCGCGCCGACCGCACCACCACCGAGGACGGCTCGCCCGACGATGCCGCCTCGACCGGCGGGGCCGACGACGCAACGGCCACGAGCGCGGGCCCGGACGAAGCAGAGCAGACCAGCACCGAGGAGTCCGACAGCGTCTCGGTCGAGGACCGCACGGTGGTCGTGCAGACGATGGACGTGCGTCCGGACATCACCAACCAGGACGCGGCCTCGTGGGAGATCGACGCGGAGATGGCCGAGTTCGTCAGCGAGTTCCCCACCGGCGCCGACAACGCGGCCCGCACCGAGAACATCCGGGTGGGCCTGCGCTACCTCAACGGTTCGGTGGTGATGCCCGGCCAGCAGTTCAGCCTGGCCGAGACGCTGGCTCCGATCAGCACCGAGCGGGGATACGTCGAGGCAGGGGTCATCAAGGACGGTCGCCTGGTCATGGGCATGGGTGGCGGTCTGTCCCAGGTCTCGACGGCGCTGCTGAACACCGCCTGGTTCGCCGGGGTGGAGCTCAACGCCTTCACCCCGCACTCCTACTACATCTCTCGCTACCCGGTGGGGCGGGAGGCCACCATCTCGGTCGGGCAGATCGACAACGTGTGGACTAACGACACCTCGTCACCGGTCATCATCCAGACCTTCATCGACGGCGACGCGATCGTCATGCGGTTCTGGGGTGACCGGCAGTACACGGTGGAGACCCGCACCGGGGACCGCACGAAGATCACCCGACCCGAGACCAAGACCGACGACAGCGCGGACTGCCTCGAGCAGAGTGCGGTCGAGGGCTTCACCATCACGGTGGCCCGCGACCTGCGGAAAGCGGGTGACGTGGTGCGCACCGACGAGTACACGACGACCTATGAGCCGTCTCCGGGCGTGACCTGCACAGGCGGTGGGTGAGCGCGGCCCGCGTCGTCACCGTGGGCAGCGCGGGTGTATTTCGGCGGGTCGGCGATCGGCGGCATACTGTCTGCCATGACGTACGTGATCGCTCAGCCCTGTGTCGACCTCAAGGACAAGGCGTGCATCGACGAATGCCCCGTCGACTGCATCTACGAAGGTGAGCGCTCGCTCTACATCCACCCGGACGAGTGCGTGGACTGCGGTGCCTGCGAGCCGGTCTGCCCGGTCGAGGCGATCTACTACGAGGACGACACCCCGGAGGAATGGGCCGAGTACTACCAGGCCAACGTCGAGTTCTTCGACGACCTGGGCAGCCCCGGCGGAGCCGCGAAGCTCGGGTTGATCCCCAAGGACCACCCGATCATCGCCGCCCTGCCGCCGCAAGAGCACGAGGAGTGACCCCACGGCGGGGCGCTGCGTGAGGCGGCCCGCCTGCCGCCACCACCGACACCCGACGGGTGCCACCAGGAGGAACGCATGACCGACAACGCCACACTCCGCCACAAGGATCATGAGCTGGGGCTTTCCGTCGTGCCCGCCAGCGAAGGGAACTCGGGGCTGGACATCAGTGAGCTACTGAAGACCACCGGGGACGTCACGTTGGACGTCGGGTTCGTCAACACGGCCTCCTGCAAGTCCGACATCACCTACATCGACGGCGGCGCGGGGATCCTGCGCTACCGCGGCTACCCGATCGAGGACCTGGCCGCGAGCTCGAACTTCCTGGAGACCAGCTACCTGCTCATCTACGGCGAGCTGCCGACGACCGACGAGCTCGCGACGTTCGACAGCAAGCTGCGCCGGCACACGTTGCTGGTCGAGGACATGAAGAGCTTCTTCGACGGCTTCCCACGCGATGCCCACCCCATGGCCGTGCTCTCCTCCGCCGTCTCGGCGCTGGGCACCTTCTACCAGGACAGCCTGGACCCCTTCGACCCGGAGCAGGCCGAGATCTCGACGGTCCGCCTCATGGCCAAGCTTCCCACGATCGCGGCGTACGCCTTCCGCAAGAGCCTCGGACAGCCGTTCCTGTACCCCAACAACGACTACAACCTCGTCGAGAACTTCCTCTGGATGACCTTCGGTCAGCCCACCGAGCGCTACCAGATGGACCCGGCCGTGGTGAAGGCGCTGGATCTGCTGTTCATCCTGCACGCCGACCACGAGCAGAACTGCTCGACCTCCACCGTGCGGCTCGTCGGCTCCTCGGAGGCGAACCTGTTCAACTCGGTCTCGGCCGGGATCCACGCGCTGTCCGGCCCGTTGCACGGAGGTGCCAACTCCGCGGTACTGGCCATGCTCGAGGGGATCCGCACCGAAGGGGGCGGCGACGTCTCCGAGTTCGTGCGCAAGGTCAAGGACAAGGAGGACGGGGTCAAGCTGATGGGCTTCGGTCACCGGGTCTACAAGAACTACGACCCCCGCGCCGCCATCATCCGGGACACTGCGCACGACATTCTGTCCAAGCTCGGCACCAACGAGCTCCTCGACGTCGCCATGGAGCTGGAGTCCCAGGCGCTGGAGGACGACTACTTCGTCGAGCGCAAGCTCTACCCCAACGTCGACTTCTACACCGGGCTCATCTACGAGTCGATGGGCTTCCCGACGAACATGTTCACAGTGCTGTTCGCCATCGGACGCCTCCCCGGGTGGATCGCGCAGTGGCACGAGATGATCAACGACCCCGACACCAAGATCGGCCGGCCGCGTCAGGTCTACACCGGGTACGGGGAGCGCTCCTACACACCGGTGGAACAGCGCTAGCGCGCCGGCCCGGCGGCCTCAGCCGCTGAGCTCGATCTGCACCACTCCCTGGCTCGCGGCGCCATCGTCGTGCCAGTTCATCGGCTCCTCGTCGCGCCTCCAGGACCGACCGTCGGTGGAGACCCGGGTGATCTGCCGTTGCTCGGCGCGGGTCGTGGCCCAGCCGGCCACGGCCCAGGCGGACCCCTCCGCCTGCACTGTCACGACGTTGCCGTCGGCGCTCGCGGCGAGGCCCAGGCTGCCCAGCTCGGCCGCCAGGGCGGACGGGTCCCCCGGGCCGTCGGGGTCGTCGAGCCGGCACCCGAGCGCGGCCCTCGTCTCTCCGGTCAGGGCGGAGGCCATCACCCGCCCCTCCCACTCGTGGTCGGCGTAGGCACGCGGGTAGGCACTGCGCTGCACGGTCTGGGCCACGTCGTTGATCGGCTCGTCCTGCCAGCCCTCCACCTGTACCAGTGCGTCGTAGAACTGGCCCGTGGAGTACACCGGGTCCAGGATCTGCTCCTCGGTTCCCCAGCCTTGGCTCGGTCGCTGCTGGAAGAGCCCGAGGGAGTCGGCGTCGCCGTAGGTGAGGTTCTGCAGCTTGGACTCCTGGATCGCCGTGGCGATGGCGATCGAGGCCGCGCGCGGCGGCAAGCCGCGCTGGACCGAGATCAGGCTTATCGTCGAGGCGTTCGCCGACTGTTCCGGGCTCATCGTCTGCACGCGGTCGGCGGCGCGGAACTCACACAGCGGGTCGCGCAGGGCCGAGCCCAGCCACTGCGCCCCCAGCACGCCTCCCACCGCGGCCACGGCGACCAGGGCCAGACTCACGAGGGTGCGACGGGGAGCGGGCATGCGGGGAAGTGTAAGTCGGCTCACCGGGCGCAGCGTCCAGGCTGCCGAACGGGCTGGGGTAGGTTGCACCGGTGAGCACATCCCGGGGTTACCAGCGCGGTCCGATCACCCTGCGCGACCAGCGCATCCCGGCCAGCACGACCGACCAGAACCTGCTCGACTCGGCCGGTCCCGGGGACTGGGTGCACACCGACCCGTGGCGAGTCCTGCGGATCCAGGCGGAGTTCGTGGAGGGCTTCGGGGCGCTCGCCGAGCTCGGGCCCGCGGTCAGCGTCTTCGGCTCGGCGCGGATCGAACCCGGCACCCCGGTATACCGGATGGGCGAGCAGGTGGGCCGAGCGCTGGTGCAGGCGGGGTTCGCGGTCATCACCGGTGGGGGACCGGGTGCGATGGAGGCGGCCAACAAGGGCGCGGCGCAGGCGGGCGGCACCTCGGTGGGTCTGGGGATCGAGCTTCCCTACGAGACCGGCCTGAACGACTACGTCAACCTCGGGATCGACTTCCGGTACTTTTTCGCGCGCAAGACGATGTTCGTGAAGTACGCGCAGGGCTTCATCGTCCTGCCCGGGGGGTTCGGCACGCTGGACGAGCTCTTCGAGGCCGTCACCTTGGTCCAGACCGGGAAGGTGACGCACTTCCCGATCGTGCTGGTGGGGGTGGACTACTGGTCACCCCTGGTGGACTGGATGAAGAACGCGTTGCTGGCTGAGGGCACCATCAGCTCGCGTGAGCTCGACCTGGTGACGCTGACCGACGACCCCGCGCAGGCGGTGCGCATCGTTCTCGAGGCGAACCCCCGGGTCGGCTGACCCCGATGCGTACCATCGTCCTGTGACGATCCTCGTGGTGGTGCTGGCGGTGCTCGCCGTGGGCGTGGTCGCCGCCGTGGTGGTTTCGCGGCTTCCCGTGCCCGGGGTCGAGGACGCCGTGTCGACCCAGTCCTACCCGGGGTTGGCCTCGGGAACCGTGGAGCCCGCCGAGGTGCGTGCGGCCCGCCTGGACGTCGCGGTACGCGGCTACCGGATGGACCAGGTGGACGCGATGATGACCCGGCTGGCCGACGAGCTCGAGGCTCGCGATGCCGAGATCGACCGACTGCGAGGGCAGGAGCAGCATGGGCACCTTTGATCTGGTCCGTCGAGTCAACGCCTCCCCGGCCACGACGTTCGACGTTCTGGCCGACTTCCGCCGGCACTCCGACTTCATCCCCGCCACCACCATCACGGCGGACGACGGGGAGCCGGGCGTGGGTTGGCGTTTCACCGCCAGGACCGGCGTGGGGCTGCTGGCCGTCGTGGACCGGATGGAGGTGTCGGTCTGGGATCCGCCCTATGAGTTCCGCATCGACAAGCTGGGCCCGGTCCTGGACGGCTGGGCTCATGTGCACGTGACCGCCGAGGCCGGTCAGACCCGCGTCGTGTGGCGGGAGCGGATCGTGCTCCGCCCGGCCCCCGTGGGTCGCCTGGTCGGGCCGGTGTCCGACCGGGTGAACCGGGTGATGTTCGGTCGCGCGCTCGACAAGATGGCGGCGCGAGCCGC